>NZ_MQAD01000033.1:60728-60870 GCF_001996285.1 Anoxybacillus kestanbolensis
TTGCCAACACACGTTCTTCTCGCAAGCCATCTGGCAACAAGCCAGGCGGACGAGAAGGACATCAAGGAACGACGCTCCGTTAAGTGGAACATCCACATCATCGCATCGTTCATCGTGTACATACGTGTCAAGGATGTGGGGC
>NZ_MQAD01000033.1:60880-73407 GCF_001996285.1 Anoxybacillus kestanbolensis
GTTTATTTGCATCATATCCAATTAATCCCGTACAAGCGTTTAAGTGATACAATCGAAGCGTTATATCAACACTCGATTAGTACAGGAACCCTTGCCAATATGGTGAAACGAGGACACGAAGCGCTAGAATCGAATATGGACATGATCGAGAACGCCTTACTTGAATCCGACATCCTGCATGTCGATGAAACGAGTTTGCGCATCAATGGGAAACTCCCATGGGTGCATGTCGCGTGTACATCGAGATATACATACTTGGCTCCCCACGCTTCTCGTGGAAAGAAAGCGACCGATGATATCGGAATTCTTCCCCGATATCAAGGAACGATGATGAATGATGGGTTCGGTACATATCCAAAATACACGCAAACCCCCCATGCCCTTTGCCATGCCCATCATTTACGTGATCTAAAAGGATTCATCGAACAAGGGCATACGTGGGCGATGCGCATAACCACGTTTCTGTTAGTCGCCAAAGCAAGCCGTCGAATTTCATCACGGTGCACTTTCCGAAGAAGAAGCGAGACGGTGGGAACGAGTGTATGATCGCATCCTAGAAAGAGCACAACACCGATTGGAAGCGAAGACGCCTCTTCCGAAAAAAGCACTCGCTTTTGTTCGACGGCTCCAGAAACGAAAGGAAGGAGCGCTGCGTTTCTTACGTGAAGTACATGTTCCCTTTGATAACAACCAAGCCGAACGCGATCTTCGCATGGTTAAAGTCAAAGGGAACATTTCGGGTACGTTTCGCGAAGAAACATTCGCGCAATCGTTTTGCATCACAAGAAGCATCGTTTCCACACTGACGAAACACGAAAAAAACGTGTGGGATTCGTTATGTCTTCTGTTGACAGGCGAAACGCTCGATCGTGTTCTTTCTACCACTTAGGGCATTTTCTATTACGGGGATGCCCTATTTGTGTTGCGCTTCTTTACATACTACTATCGGGATGAATAGTTACATTATCTCGATATTAGGTAGATAAAATGGCCTCTTAGTCCTTTATTTTTTCTGATAAATCTTGTACCACTAACTCCCATGAATATTTTTCCACTATTTTTGTCCATGATTTATCATAATTTCTTTTGGCTAACCTTTTTAGTATCTCAACAATATATTTGCTATCATTCTTTATGATAGGTCCTTTATTCACTTCTTTCATAAGATTTACCATGGGATCATCATCCGAGCTATAGATTGTTAATATTGGGGCATTGAACCCAAAATAATCATAAGCCTTTCCAGGTATCTGGTCGCTGTTTTTATTACCAATTAAAAGTAACACATCTGCATAGGCACAGTATTGTTGAGCTCGATCAAACGATACTCTCGGTAACAACTTTACATTTTTATGCTTACTTAATCTTTCTTTGATAGAATTTGAATCAATATTACCTAAAAAAACAAAATTTATAGAAGAATATAATTCTTTTTCTTTTAGTTCCAGATAGTCCAACGCACTACAAATTGGATATAAATCCCTCAATTTACTGAATATTTCACCGGTATAAACAATATTTAATTTCTTTAAATCTATACCTTCCGGTATATCTCCCAATTTTTCAACATAATCATATCCTCTATAGACAATAGCTGTCTTATTTTCAGAAATACCGTACTTTTTAATATACAGTTTTTCCGTGGCTCTTGATGTGAACAAAAATTTATCAGCCTTTTCTACAACCTTCTTTTCTAAATATTCCTCAATTTTCCTTCTTATTAGTGGTTGCCCCTTCCTTAAAGGGTCAATCGTCCATGGATCACTCCAGTAAGTAACCCACTTTACATTAGGAAACATCTTTTTTAGTCGATAGCCTACCAAGTGAGCAGAAGGGGATTCATGCATTGACAAAACGATATCTATTTTGTTATTTTTCATAATTTCGATCGCTTTTTTTGTAGCATTCCATTTCCAAAAAACATAACTATCTGGAATAACTATATAATCTTTCAGGTATTTCTTTAGAAAATTTGTAATACAAGATACTTTTGCTTGTCCACTTTGATCAATACTTTCATTAACAAGATTGATTTTTTTAGTATAAAATTTCTTATAAAACATCCCCATATCTGCATAAATTAAACTAACCTCTTCAGATATCCGCTCCTGTAAAGATTCATCATAATTAATGAAATCCTTTGGATAATCAGCAGCAATTACCGTCACATGATGCCCATGCTTAGCCAAATAATTAGCATAATTTAGAGACCTTATACTTGCCGATACATTACATGGAGGAAAATTGTTAGTAATGATTAACAAATTCATAATATCTTTCCTTTATATTGAAAGTCTAATTCTTTGAAAGTAATACCCAGAAAAACAAAAAATGGTGAATTGACTACAATATCTCCAGAAAACTGTGCATGTAACAGAAAATAAAGAGTAATGATGAAAATAGGAACTTTATACTTCTTTAAAGTAAAAGCTTTGAAAAGAAAGATGAAAATGATAAAAATAAAGAAAAAAGTAATAAAAATCCCTAATTCCACAAAAATCTCCATAATAATATTATGAGGATAAGAAGTTAAATCTTCGTGAGAATCGTCAAATTGTCCTATACCTTTGCCAACTAAAAAATTCTCCTTAATAATTTCTAATGATTTCTTATAGAGAGCAACTCGGGATTCATCTTGAAAAAAATTGGAGTATCTATACTCACTGAACTCTATATTGTTCAAAATAAGATAAATCCCCCCTATTAACATTGAGGTAACAACTATTAAATTAACCTTTTTGACACCTAATGTATTGAATATATATACAAAAATTACACAAAATGTAGTGATGAGGATCGTAGCTCTTCCTTCTAAATAAAGCATATAAACAATAAATAGTATCAATGAAAAGAACGTAAAAACTTTACCTAACATACCAAGTTTGTATATTAGTAGGCAAATAATGCATACAATTATTCCCAAACCTACATTTTTACTTGGAATGACAACATCAAGACCCTTTAATAGGGCATATCCTCTGAGACCTACTAACTGAAAATTAGTTAAAATAGAGTATTTTATCACCGTTAAAGCGACACCTATAATTATCAAAACACTTGTCCACTTAAAATCTTTATCAATCGTATACCCAAAAACATACATTGCTATTAGAGGAAAGACTACAATTGTAATAAAATAATAAATTTTTCGGTATCCATAAAAATTATATATATCAAAGCTACTAAATAAAGAAGCAAAAACAAGAATAAATAAAAAAAGCAGATACATGTTAGTAAAAGTACCATAAAAAACTTTTTTATTATAATTAATCGCTATAGCAATCAAGCTAACTAAAACCAAAATAACTGAACGAGAGATAGGGTATGGTAAACTGTCATAGAATAAAAGAAGGTAAATTAGTGTACTCAACAGAAATATTCTTGGCGAAAATCCGTACAACTTAAAAGCCCAAAAAAAGTACGATAAGGTAATTGTTATAAATATAAACAGGTACATCCTGTCACTCCCTTAGTCGTTTCATTCCATTGCCATTTACAATTATTTTTTTATTCAAAAAAATCCATTGTAAGCTCACATTCTCTAATTTTTTCAAACAAAATCTCTACGGTTTTGCTCATACTGTGATTAGCTTTAGTATAATTAAAACATTTTTCTGCTATAGATTCATAACTTGTTCTTAAATCATTTAACACTTTTCTTATAGTATGAATATTTTTATTCTTTTTGGAAACTGGATTTCCTAAAGAATAACCTTCACGTTCGTACAACCATAAATATCTATAATCCTTGGGAATGGATGAATACGAAAAGTCCAGGGAGATCGTAGGAACCTTACTATAAGCACTTTCGAGAGCTGACGTTCCCATGGCAAATATTATGTCAATATTATTTATAATATAATTATTAACATCAACATTATTCATAGTCCCTTTAAAAACTATATTAAAACTCATTTTTTTAGAAATTCTCTCTAACTCTTTTCTATACTCTCCATCGCCAATCACGTGAAAAATAATTTTCTGCTCCCTTAAGAGTTTTTTTAACGAATTTATATCATTCCACACTTTAATTATTGACTGAATTTTTTCCTCTCCTAGTCTCCCTAGCCACCCAATATTGATTTCACTACTGTTAAGAAGTGATAACTTTTCCTTTTGCTTTAGATAGGTCGTATCAATTGGTATAGGCACATACTGAGGTTTTACTCCAATTCTAAACACTTCGTTATTCTTTTGAAAATTAGGATAGTCCATATATACAATACCTTTTAGTTGGTGAATTTTCCTGAGCATCCTTTGATATTTAACGTAGGTGAATGGACGAAAAATAAAAAAATATTTTTCCAAATCCGAGCTTCTTACCAATTTAGAGAACCTATAGAATCCACGGATATTCATTAAAATGTTGTGAGGTGCAAGTGACCAAAATAAACAGAAAACCTCTGCATTATCTTTAATTTTAAATAAACTATTCATTCTATTTAAATATATAGGTGGTAAAATTAAATGAGTATCAAAATCTATGCTAACTGTCATACCATCTTTATATTCAATACAAAACACCTCTCGAGATATATTCTTCGTCAAAAACCCATCTGGGTAATCTATCACAAAAGTTTTATATCCCATGCCAGCTAATGTATTCGCCAAACGAACAAATAAAAATTGTGCCCCACCAACTTTTTTGCTCGGATAAAAAAAAGTGATGCTTTTGATTTTTCCATATTTACCCATTTATTCTCTCCCCAAATCGTTTTATTTTACATAAACATGTTGTAAAAGTAGCTTTTAAAAGGCATGACATTCATACGGCTAAAACAATAAAAAACGTCATTCGGCATATGTCCGTTTCCAAGTAGACATTAAAAGAACAATATACTTGGTATTATGTCAAGAAAATAGACACATAAAATGTGGAAACATTTCAACCCCTACTACCGTACTTCGTTTGTTAGCCTCTTAATAAGGAAAACGATTGGTAAACCCTTCCCCTTCTCAAGAGGAAAGATGCCCCTTATATCGTGACTTTGTGGAAACAAGAGTTGACTGCTTCTTTCCTTGTCGTAAAGGTTTCGTGGAAAATGAGTTCCTTTTTAATGATGCTGCGAAACCATTCGGCACATGCATTGTGATAACAATTTCCCTTTCGACTCATGCTCGTCTGGATTCCATATTGCTTCAACATGACTTGGTATTCATTCGATACATACTGGCTCCCTCGGTCCAAATGGTGAATCAGACCTGGGTGATGATTACGCTGATGGATGGCCCGGTGAAATGCTTTGATCACTAACTCCTTTGTCATACGCTCGGAAAGATACCATCCTACAATTTTTACGAGAAAACAAATCCATGATGGATGCTAAGTACAGCCAGCTTTCTTTCGTCCAAATATACGTGATATCCGCCACCCATACTTGATTCGGATCATCTGCTTCAAACTGCTGATTCAATAAGTTGGGGTACACAGGCAAATGATGTTTGATCGGCGGATTGTTAAATTTTTCTATTTTGTGTACAATTCATCGTAAGTCCTCCTTGGTCTGATGATAGGGTCAACTTTCCATTGACACCCCTGCACCATACCAAGATGGCTTTCTTCTTTCAAGTCCCTGAAAATCTTTCTAACAGGAATGCTCCTTATTCTCCACATTTGAATCCGATTGAACGGTTACGGAATTTACTGAAAGATGAAGTCATCGCCGACGTCTTGCATAAAGATCAAAACGGTATTGCTCAGTCGACTATTCTTTTTGAACAATGCGTCTTACAGCCCCCCTATGAGATGTTACGCTACGTCGGGTATAATGCGCGAACCAAAGGTTAAAGCTTCAATCTAGATGTATACAGATATGAAAATAGCTGTTCCATAGATCAGTTATTTTCACGGAAAAGTTATTTTGATTACTCCATAACCCTTAACACTCTAAAATACATAAAAACCATCAAAACCATATAAATAGCATACATTAGGCAATAAGCTAAAATAACACCTTTCACACCTAGACTATTTATAAATAAATATGAAAATAATAGATAAGTCGCACCAGATATTATTTCAGAAAATATGAAAAAGCGAGTTAACGCTTTAGCAACCATTAGGTACGCTAAAATCCAGCTACTCATTTTCAAAAAATCGCCCAAAAGCTGAAGCGGAAACAGGTCGCTCATTGCCTGAAACTCATTCGTAAAAAGAATACGAACAATCCAGTCTTTCAAAAGATATACAGATATAAGAATGATTCCAACAACAGGTAATATCAGTTTATAACCTCTTATTACTTCTCTTTGTAACTCATTAGCATTTTTAATTTCCGATAATCTTGGAAGATAGTACGTTGTTAAAGATGTGGTAATGATTAGTAAATACATGTTAGATACTCTGTTCAGAGCTTCCCAGTATCCTGCACTTTCTAACGAAACTTGATTTGCAATTAATCCCCTAATAATTAATTGAACAAGTGGAACAGTAACAATTGATACTGCAGACATTAAAGAAAATTTAAGCAAATTAACATAAACTCTTCTCGGTACATTTAAAAGAAAAAAGTTAAACTTTATATCCTTCTTTTTTAACAAATATAAAACCGTTATCATCAGTGCCACTGAATGCACTAAAACTAGAGACAGAATAGCTCCATAAAGACCAAATTGAGTTGTTAAAAATGTAGTTAAGACCAAAGAAGACAGACTTGCCAATATATTGGCAAAAATATATATTCGTATATATTTTAGCCCATTTAAAACCGCCAACATGTAGTTGTTCAATCCGATAAAAAAAATGGTTATACTTAGCACTATAAAAATACTAGTGTAATTAAGAGAATGGAGGATTTTTAAAGAAAACCATTCCTTAAAGACAATTATTATAAGACTTATCATCAAAGAACTAATGAGAGTTATAAAAAAAGAAGCCTGGAGATACTCATTCCTTTTTTTAGGATCACCATTGAATTCAGCGACATATTTCGTAATACCGCTATTGATTCCTCCAGTAGATAGTGTCACAAAAGTATTCAATACATTTTGGAAATTCCCAATCATAGCAAGTCCCGATGGTCCTATATATACTGCTATAACCTTATTTACTACCATACCTGATAACATTCTTATAACTGTTGCTATGCCTGATAACAAGGTTGTTTTTATTAAACTCATTTCTCTTCTACTCTCTTAACCTTTATATTGATTAACGACATCTATAATTTTTTCCACCTCTTCGATTGTAATGATTGGGGAAATCGGTAAACTTAGTACTTCATTGTGTATTTTTTCAGTAATCGGATAAGACAAATGATTCCATTCACTATAAGCTTCTTGCTTATGTGGCGGAATCGGATAATGAATTAACGTTTGAACTCCATATTCCTCTAATGTTTTTTGCAAATGCTCTCTGCTTTCAGTACGAATTACAAAAAGATGCCAAACATGAGACTCTCTATCGCCGTTTTCCACAATTGGCAACGTTATTTTAGGATTTTTAATATTCTCCAAATAATATTCAGCAATTTTTCGGCGTTGTTCGTTTTCTTCATCTAAATGTGGGAGCTTTACACGTAAAATAGCCGCCTGGAGTTCATCTAAACGGCTATTCACCCCCTTATATAAATTCTCATATTTAATATGAGAACCATAATTTCGAAGTGCCCTAAGTTTAGTTGCTAATTCTGAATCATTCGTTGTTATCGCTCCACCATCTCCAAGCGCTCCTAAATTTTTACCTGGATAAAAACTAAAGCCAGCTGCATCTCCTAAATTTCCAACACGCTTTCCTTTATACTTAGCTCCATGCGCTTGCGCTGCATCTTCAATAACCTTAAGGTTATATTTTTTAGCAACTTCATTGATAGGATCCATATTAGCAGCTTGTCCATATAAATGAACGACCATTATTGCTTTTGTCTTTGAAGTGATTTTCTCTTCAATTTTATTTGGATCTAGATTATAACTATTAATGTCTGGTTCTACCAAAACCGGATTCGCACCACAGGCAGATACAGCTAAAATAGTTGCAATATACGTATTAGCTGGAACAATGACTTCGTCTCCTTCGCCTATACCATACGCTTTTAAAATCAATGTTAAAGCATCTAAACCATTAGCCACTCCTATTGCATATTTAGTTCCGCAGTAAGCTGCAAATTCTTCCTCAAATTTCTCAACTTCCTTACCAAGGATATACCATCCACTTTCTAATACTCGAGCCATCGCTGCTTCAATTTCTTTTTTATATTGTAGATTGATCTTTTTTAAGTCTAAAAATGGAATCACTATTTACTCACCACTTTTAATTTTTTGAGTTAAATCTTTTTGACATGCTTCGCAAAAGTAATTTTCATCTAATTTTTTTCCGCACTCGCACACATATCCCCTAAAAGTAACTGGATTGCCGTACCAAAGCGTATAAGGAGGAATATCTTTGGTAACTACCGATCCAGCACCTATCATTGCATATTTTCCAATTTTAATCCCCGCTACAATCGTAGCATTCGCTCCTATAGAAGCATAATCATCGACAATTGTCTTTTCGAACCTATCCGGATAACGTTTTGAACGAGGGGTTAAATCGTTAGTAAACGTAACATTTGGACCCACAAATACATTATTGCCTAAGCGTACCCCATCCCAAATATATACTCCCGATTTAATAGTAACATTATCACCAATTACAACATCATTCTCAATAAATGTATGGTCATTGATATTACAATTTTCTCCTATTACCGCTTCGGGCAAAATATGTGCAAAAGCCCAGATGCGTGTATTTTTTCCGATTTTGTTTGATTCTACAATTGCTTTTTCGTGTTGGAAATATTTTTTTTCATTATGCACTGACTTTTCTCTTAAATATTCTAAAAAAGAATCATAACTTCTTAAATAATCATCTTCGTTATAGTAATCACTCGCTAATACCATTAATACTAAATCATCTGAGAAATCATACATCTCATGCCATACTAATTTATCTACTAATAACCCTTTAGCAGGAGAATTCAGCTCAACTTCGACAGACTCTTTTCCGTCATCTAAAAGAACCTTACATGAGCCACTTACTGCTATCAAAACTTGTTGAAGTTCTTTATGAGCGTGAAAACCACGTCTTACATCTTTTTTTGTATTAAAAATATAATAAACCCTTTTGATTTCAAAAGGTATATTTTTATTTTGTTCTAATGCGACAAGAGAACCTCTGTCGTCACTTATTACGGAAAAGTCATACATTGTTACTTCCATTTAGCGCACCCCAGTTTGTAAGTACTTATTAATATACCATTCTACTGTTTTCATAATTCCCGTTTCAAATGTTTCTTCTGCTTTCCATCCTAACTCATTTTCTATTTTTGAAGGATCTATTGCATACCGGAAATCATGACCAGGTCGATCAGCAACAAATTCTATTTGATCTGCATAACTTGTTTGCTTTGGTACTTTTTTATCCAAAATAGCACAAATAATTTTTGCTATTTCAATATTTGTTCTTTCGTTTCTTCCACCTATTAAATACGTTTCACCGGATTTTCCTTCATGAAATACTAAATCGACTGCTCTACAGTGGTCTAACACATATAACCAGTCACGAATATTTTGTCCATTGCCGTAAATAGGTATCTTTTCCCCTGCAAGAGCTTTACGTATGATGGTTGGAATTAGTTTTTCGTCATGTTGCTTTGGTCCATAATTATTGGAACAATTCGTAGTTACAACATTCATTCCGTACGTATGATAATAGCTTCTGACTAACAAGTCTGAGCTTGCCTTACTTGCGCTATAAGGGCTATTTGGTGCATAAGGAGTAGACTCCGTAAAGAAACCTTCTTCACCTAATGTTCCGTATACTTCATCAGTGGAAATATGATGGAAGCGAGAATTTTTATATTCTTCTTTATAAACAAAAGGTTTTTCCATCCAATAAGTTCGTGCCGATTCAAGTAAGTTTAAAGTACCTAAAACATTCGTTTCAGCAAATACTAAAGGATTTTTAATAGAATTATCTACATGGGATTCTGCCGCAAAATGGATAATATGACGAATATCATATTCATTAAATAAACGAAGAATAAGCTCTCTGTCTCTTATATCTCCCTTTACAAAAACGTAATTTTCGTTTGATTCTACTTCTTTTAAGTTATTTAAATCCCCTGCATACGTAAGAGCATCTAAATTTAATATTCGATATTGCTCGTATTTTTGTAAAAAATACGGGATAAAGTTTGAACCTATAAATCCTGCTCCACCTGTCACTAATATTGTCTCTTTTTTCATAAAGCACCTTCCAAACTCCATGAAGTTGATTGTTTATTTTCCGATGCAATATCTAATAAATATCGACCGTAATCTGTTTTTATTAAAGGTTGAGCTAATTTAATTAATTGATTTCTATCAATATAGCCCATTCGATAGGCAATTTCCTCTAAACAAGCTACTTTAAATCCCTGTCTTTTCTCAACCGTTTCGATAAATACTGATGCTTCCAGTAACGAATTATGAGTACCGGTATCTAGCCACGCAAAACCTCTTCCTAATAGCTCTACTTTAAGTTTATTTTTCTGTAGATAAATTTTGTTAATATCAGTAATTTCTAGTTCTCCTCTTTCGGATGGTTTAATATTTTTGGCTACTTCAACAACCTCATTATCATAAAAATATAATCCAGTTACAGCAAAATCGGATTTAGGATTAACTGGTTTTTCCTCAATTGAAACAACATTGTAATTTTCATCAAACTCAACTACACCAAATCTTTCTGGATCTTTAACACGATATCCAAATATAGTAGCACCAACTTCTCGTTTAGCTGCTCGTTGAAGAATAGAAGTAAAACCAGGACCGAAAAAGATATTATCACCTAAAATTAACGCTACCCTATCATCTCCGATAAAACTTTCTCCAATAATAAAAGCTTCAGCTAAACCATTAGGCTGTTCTTGTATTTCATAACTTAAAGAAATTCCAAGTTCATGTCCATTTCCTAATAATTGCTCGAAACGAGGCAGATCCTCAGGCGTAGAGATAATTAATATATCTTTAATTCCAGCCAACATTAAAACAGAGAGTGGATAATATATCATCGGTTTATCATATATAGGTAATAATTGCTTTGATATTACTCTAGTAATCGGATATAATCTTGTACCGCTACCACCGGCTAAAATAATTCCTTTCATGTTCTTGTTACCTCACAGTATCTTTGTTTATTAAATCTATGCGCTGATAATTTAGAAGAGAAATTTTTGATTCTATATATTCCTTAAATTGGTTAAATTCACTTATATATTTAAAGCTATAATATATCCCAAAGGGAATCCTAAAAGACAATCCCTGATAAAGAACATATTTTTTTACGCTAAATAATTTTATAAGAATAATAACATGCAGAACCGTGAGAACTACTATAGGCCATTTATTCGAAAAAATAATAGAAATACAAATTAGTATCAATGATATAATATTTACACCTATAGTGAAAAATAAATCTGGTTGTGCTTTTATAAAGTCAATAAATGTACCTCTAGAAATCGCTGACATAACTGCTTGTCCCGGACCATAAAACTTTTTCTTACTAAAAAAGGGAACAAATAAATCTAATGCGATTTTGTGTTTAGGCATTAGCTCCGTGTAATGAGTAACCATTGTGATGTCTATCGTATGAACTTTATAGCCAAGAGCTTGGATGCGCGAGTATAACTCAATCTCTTCATTTGATATTACACTTAAAGACCAATTTCCTGCTTGTAATACAACGTTTTTATTTAATAAGACTGCTCCACCAAAATAATCCGTCTCCCCTTTTGTTGAACCAATAATTTTCCTTTCTTTTTTATTTGTTTTATTATCAATATATTCATAATATCCCAGATATCCTGCAATATTGTTATCTTTTTTCGGTTGAAAGTCTTTTAACCAATCAGCAAATTCAACATGCAATTCCATATCTCCGTCCAGATACAAAATCCATTCTGATTTAGCAATTTTGGTGCCTACATACCTGCCCACAGAAGCACACAAAAATGGGGACTCATCTAGACATATTATTTTACAACCGTATTTTTCAGATATTATTACACTATCATCTTTTGATGCAGAATCAACAAATATTATTTCATTCAGTATATCTTTTATAGGAAATAATGATTTATACAATTTTTCTAAATTACTTCCCTCGTTCCTTCCAATCACCACAACATCCAACCACTTACTCAAGCCCCCCATTCCTTCACCCCTCAATTCTTATTTTTGAGTTTGCAATTTTGCTATATATTGATCTTAATTATCCACTAATCATTTTCTGATCCAAAATTTTTGTGGAGATTTTTCTTTAAATCATTAAGTCTATCATAAATAATAAACTCAGCTATATACATCCAATTTAAAATTTTAACCTCTGGTTCACGCAGTACACCCGATGCGGCGTAACACCTCATCTGGGTGTTGTAAGACGTACTGTTCAGAGCGAGTAATGGATTGGGCAATGTCATTTTGATCCTTGTGAAAAACGTTGGCAATCACTTCATCTTTCAACCACTTCCACAGCCGTTCAATCGGATTTAACTGTGGAGAATACGGAG
>NZ_MQAD01000034.1:0-1437 GCF_001996285.1 Anoxybacillus kestanbolensis
GAACATGCTTTTGAAGTTGGATTTATTAAAACTAATCGGTTAGTAGAAGAAGTATCAGTGTAATGCTGATACTTCTTTTTTATGGAGGTGGTGCTAGTATAGTTTTATGGACAGCTTTTAGTTAACTCTCTATCATAAAAGATAAGAGAGGAAGTGTCCGATATGAAACAAAAAAAGAAATATAACGACGATTTTAAGAAGACAATCGTTGAACTCTATCACACGGGTAGTTCGGTGAGTGCGTTAAGCAGCGAATATGGCGTATCTGAAGTGACAATATACAAATGGATTAAGGCTTTGACCCCAATCAGTGAGGAAACGGGGAGCCTAACCCCTAAAGACATCGCTGCGATTCAGAAAGAAAATCTTCGCATGAAACAGGAGATCGAAATCTTAAAAAAGGCTATGGCCATATTCGCCAAAAAGTAACGGACAACGAGCTCATCGATTTGATTCATGAACAAAAAGAGAACTATCCCATTCAAGTGATGTGTGAGGTACTTGACGTTCCTAGAAGTACTTACTACCAATCCTTGGAGCATATGGAATCGAATCGTGACCGTGAGAATAGGCAACTCACGGAAGAGATCCATCGAATTCACAAGGAGAGCAAAGCACGCTATGGGGCTCCAAAGATTCATCAATCCCTCCTTAAGGAGGGATACGCCGTGAGCCTTAAACGTGTTCAACGGCTGATGAAGAAGGCAGGAATTCGATCCATCACCGTGAAGAAGTTCCGTCCGCAAAAGAGTCAAGGAACGATCATGGAACGCACGAATCACCTAGAGCAAGATTTTACAACTACCACCATTAATGAAAAATGGGTGGCTGACATCACCTATATTCATACGCTTAGGGATGGCTGGTGTTACTTGTCGTCTGTCTTAGACCTGCATTCTAAAAAAATTGTCGGATACTCTTTCTCTCGTTCCATGACAACAGACCTTGTGCTTCAAGCTCTACATAATGCAGTGACAACGCAACATCCTGATCCAGGCCTCATCATCCACACAGATCTAGGAACACAGTATACGAGTGAAGCTTTTGAAAGAGCAGTTAAATCCTACGGGATGAAGCAATCATTTAGCCGTAAAGGATGTCCATATGATAACGCTTGTATTGAATCCTTCCATGCGATTTTAAAGAAAGAAGAAGTCCATCAGGTTAAGTATCTTGACTATGATTCTGCTAAACGAGCTCTATTTCAATATATTGAGGGCTGGTACAATCGTAAACGTATTCACAGCCATTTAGGTTACAGAACTCCACAAGAAGTAGAAGATCAAGCACGTCAGTCAGCATAACGAGTTAACTTTTTTCTGTCCAATATATTGACTCAGGTCCAAGGTGTTTGGGATGTTGGATGTATATATATTTAAAGACTGGAAGTTTTGCGAAAAAGAAATGAATGAGAGCATCATCACCAATCAAGAACGG
>NZ_MQAD01000035.1:0-5763 GCF_001996285.1 Anoxybacillus kestanbolensis
CGTCGTCCTTGATGGTCATACGTATAGGTTGCGATCGTAGTGCCCGATGCGTTTTTTACTTGAATGAGACGGTTTTCGTCATCATACACAAACGTTTTGTTGCCGTTGTTCGTTAAATTCCCGTTCACATCATATGTGTATGCCTGTCCGTTAACGGCTGTTAGTTGGTCGGCGGCGTCATACGTGTACGTAGTCGTTGTAGTTGTTCCATTGTTGACGATTTTCTTCGTCCGGTTGCCAACCGCGTCGTATTCGTACGTAATCGCTGTTCCATCCGCTAGTGTTTCCTTTGTCAGCTGATTCAATGCATCATACTCATACGTAATCGTTCCATCTTTTGTTTCTACAGCTGTAATATTGCCATTCGCATCGTAACTGTAGAGGAAGTAGTTTAAAACATTTCCGTTGGCATCGAAATTTTTCAATGATTTTAGCTGATTGGCATCGTTATATTCATAAGCGGTATAAGTTCCATTGGCATGGATGATGGCCGAAATATTTCCGCGCTCATCGTACGTAAATCTCGCTAAATTCGCGCTGTTTCTTGACAAGACGACTAACTGGTCCAATGGATTATAGCTGTATCCAATCGTATCAGTCGTTGTACCAGCCGTAATGGATGTCGATGTAACATTTCCATTATCGTCATAACCGTAGGCAATGGCGTTCGATGATCCTTTGCTGATGCGAGTCAGACGGTTGTTTTTATCGTATGTGTACGTGGTTGCATTTCCATTGGCATCCGTCACCGATGTCACGTTGCCATTGGCATCGTAATTGAACGTCCATTTTGTTGTCCCGTTGTAAGCAACGGCAATGAGTCGGTTCAGCGCGTTGTAGCTATAGGATACGCGATCCCCGTTTGCATACGTAACCCCTGTAAGATTCCCGTTTTTATCATAAGCAAACGATGTCGTTTGATTTAACGGGTTCTTGAAACTAGAGATTTGGTTCCATTCATTATACGTATAGTTAGTTGTATAATTCTTTGCATTAGTGACCGATGTTCGATTGCCCGCGCCGTCGTAACCATAGGTAGTCACATTTCCGTTTGGGTCGGTGACTTTGGTTAATTGGTTATTGTTGTTATATTCGTAAGAAGTCGTTTTTCCTTTTCCATCTGTGACGCTCGTTTGGTTTCCGATAGCATCGTATGTGTACGAAACCATATTTCCTGCCGGATCGGTGACTTTGGTGACGTAGTTTTTCTTTGCATCATACGTGTACGACGTCAGAGAAGCTCCTACTTCTAGACGCATTGCATCAAACCATGCTGTGCCCGTTTGATTATAATAGTAATAATACACGTCAATGTAATCGAAGGCCTGTTTCGGTTTTACTTCCGCGGCAACATGTTGCCAGTCAGTCTTCGCCTTATCAAAGTCGTTTGCATAACCCCAATCGGTTGTACCATTCGTATAGTGGATTGCTACTTGCAAGCTATAGTAACCGCCGTTTGGATTGGCTCCTTCTTGTTTGGACCATCCAGACAACGTAAGTTTAGTGTTGCTGTCGCCAGAAATATTAATCCGTTGTTTAATATGCTTATTTTTCCCAGACTCTCCTGTGATTTTAAATGACTTGCTTCCAACATATATATTCGCAACTGTTGTATCTAGTCCATCATTTGTTGATAAATTGCCGCTTGTCGTCCAATTGTCAGGAATTCCATCACTATTCATATCTCGCTCGAAGCTGGAATTATCAACAAGATTATAGGCGCTGACAACCGTTCCTTTCTCTAATTGGATCCCGTCGAAATAAGCAGTCCCAGAACCAGCGTTTACACCGACAGATACCCGAATCGTCTGAGTTCCCGATGGAGCATTATCCGCGACGACATGAAGCCGAGTCCAATCGTTCGTTCCTGCCAACCCATAAGAAATTTTTTGATTTAACCAGTTTCCTTGCGCATCAAAATATTCAACTTTAATAAGAGCTCTGGCAGACATGGACGATGTTTTTACATAACCGCTTGCCACATAAACTCCACCATCATACGGCTGCTTATCAGAACTGACAATCGCCCATCCGGTCGAATTCGAAATGCTGATCGCTTTATTCCCAAATTTGCTTGTTGTCGTCCAACTGAATGTAGCGATTTTCCCTGATTCTACGGCCTTTGTCCAGTTGTCTGGCCAATTATCCGCATTATGATCGAATTCGAAGCTAGAGTTACTTACCAAGTTATCAGCTGTAGACATTGGATACGTCGAATACTGCAAATTTCCCAGATTATCGTATCGCTGTGAAACTGATTGTGTATAAGGATCGATCGCTTCGGTTTGATTGTTATTTTGATCATAATCAAATGTGCTGACGTTGCTGTTGAAATCCTGCTCTTTGATAAGATTATTTTGCAAATCATACGTATATTGTGCCGACTGATTTTCTGGCAATTGAACGCTGACAATATTTCCTTTTTCGTCATATTGATAAATGAACGCTGCGGTTCCATTCGCCTTATTTTCATTTGGTTCCACTACTCGGGTTAAATTATTGTTATTATCATAATCGAATGTTGTCACAGCCTTGTTTTGAGCATCTAAAGGATTTTCTGTGATTTGAATAATATTGCCGTTAGCGTTGTACGTATAATCTACCCGTCTCCCTTCGCCATCTGTGACCGACGTAACACCATTGGTTTTGTCATATGAATAATTTGTGGTACTATTTGTAAGTGCGCCGTTAATCGTAATAGGGCGTTCAATGCTTGTTACGCGGTCGAGTGTATCATAACCAATTGTCGTCGTAATATTTCGGGCATTTTTAATACTTGTTAGATTATGATCCGAATCATACGTAAAAATGGTCGCGTTTCCTTGAGCATCCGTAACTTTCGTTAGGTTGCCGGAAGCATCATACTCATAAGAGATGGTTCTGTTTGCTGGGTCGGTGATACTCGATACATATCCGTTTGTTCCATAGGCAATCGTCGTCGTTCTTGCTGATGCATCTGTAATTGAAGCTAATTTTCCGTTTGCATTATAATTCAATGTAGTCGTGTTCCCATTTGTATCGACCATGCGAGAAAGTTTGCCATTTGTATTGAAATAAAGTTTCGTACCATCGGTTTTGGTTATTGTATAAGTGCCGTCCCCATTTTTGATTAGATCGAGATAGACACCACCAGCAGCTTCGTATCCCCCGCCAACTTTTTCACCAAAAATATGACGAGTATTATCTCCATCAACAAACGTAACTGGTCCACTGCCTGCATCCCAAATATTCATTTCGAGATTAGACATCCATCCATAACCAAACACCCCATTCGATCCGGACTTTCGGCTATTGTATGTTCTCGTAAATTCAACATCTTCGCCTAGACCAGAAATAGCAAGATCCGTTGTTTGTAAAACAAGGTTTCCGTTTGCTGGATTCACCCCATCTTTAGTGGTCGTCCAGAAAGATTCTTGGCCGATTGGCTCTACCCAATAATTAATCGTAATGCGCGGCGTATTAACACTATTGTTTACCGTATTAAATGTGCGATATGGAGAAGACGATTCGTTCTGCTGTTTCAGCATCAAGCCGTAGTTCGGCTGAATACCATTGTACCAGTCCTTGACCAACTGAGTGATATCCCAGCTCCAGTACGTATTGGCCGTATTGTTTGTTGTCGTTGATTCTTTTGTGCTTCGAATAGAAGGCTGATTATTCCAGGTAACAGAAGAAGACCAATTGCTTGTAATTCGATGTAAATCAATAGATACTTGTTGACCATCGGCATTTGTTTGATAGGCATTAAATGTAGCGCTGGAAATGACACTATCACTCGGAAGACTCGGAAGGTAAAATCTCACTAAAGCACGAGTCGTTCCGAAATAACTGTTGTAACCTGTATGCATGTATGTGTTGCTCGAATAGACAGAATCAGGAAAATTATAGGCAATAAAATTATCCCGCAAAACATCCCATTCATTGATCGTAGGGTCAATCGTTACCGGATATATGGTGTCTGGATCTTGTAAAAAGCTCTCATCTACTATCACATCAATATAAGTTTTGCCGCTATTTTGACGTAAATGAAAGGCAACTTGATCAGAATACTTGTGGTTCGCATCGAACATATATGGCTTTTCTAAGTACCACTTAGGGTTCCCTTTTGAGTCTTCAAAGACGATCGTTCCGTCTTTTTTAGCAACAGCCTTTACCCCTTTTAGTTTCATCTCAAAAGTAAAAGCATTGCTGGAAGGTTTATTGTTAAGAATAATATCCTCTTTGACCGCATTGCCTTGAAGGCGATATCGCACATCGGTTTGTTCAAATAACCCTTTATAAATGATTTCATTATTTTTCGCAACACCTTGCACATTTTTCGCATTTATTGGGATAAACGAAAGGATTCTATCATTTTCTTTGATCGAAACAAGTTCAGGTTGACTCGATTGTTTTGCGAATGTTACTTTGAAGGCGTTAGCCGTATTCTCAAACATATCGGCCCCGTTGGGTTTTAGATCGTTATTAATTTTTTTCCATTTCTTATCAAGAGGATCTTGATAAAATTGGGGTTGCAGGTATATCTCTTCAGTAAAGCTTCCATCCGGATTCAAGTATCTTGTCGAATACTTTGTCCGTCTGCTCTCGAGCTCTAATTTTGATTTTGGCCGTTTCGTGGGAAGATCACCAATGTTAGCTTCAATATTTCGGCTTTTTTGCACTACGCGTTCCGATTTCCCAAGAGCAGCTTGTGCAAATGGGGGGACGACAATACTAAAAATTAAACAACATGAGAGAATCATAGCCACATAGCGATAGTTAAATATCGACTTTCCTTCCACCTTATTCCCTTCCTCTCAGGATATGTTGATCATCCGGATGTCAATAAGATTATAGCAACGAAATACAAAGATACGCGATGATCCAAATAATGTAAATTATCAATCGTTTAAGATGACTATAAAAACCCGCCCGCACTCTCATTCGTTTGCTATTGCCAAAAGTTTATCCATCACGATTTTTCTCTGAGTTTTAACGTCTGGAAAAAAGCTTGTCACCTCTGTTTTTCGGCCATCATGAAATAACTACATACTCAACAGCCCAAACATTGTGATGAACAAGGGGGAAGAGATGATGAGAATATCTGATTTTCTTAAAAGATATCATTTGCATGGGAGTTTAATTAAGGGTCTTCACCATTTTCTGTGATTTCTACTCAATCCTAGAAACATGTTAGCTGGATGAAATAGGTTCATCAGTCAGGATCCTTCTTCCGCATACAGACCACGAAGTTGGTAGAATGGAAACAGTCAAGTGCTTTCCTTGACGGGTTCCATTCTACCAACTATCATACCGATAGCGGAAGAAGGGAGCGCTTAAGCAGCCTGACTACCTGTAGTGTTCCCTGTACACTCCAGAAATACACGCAAACGAAACCGTTCTAGATTTCGATAGCCATATGCCCGGCGTTTGATGTTTTGTAACTATTCAGCCACATCATAAAGTGAGCTGAATATTTTTTGCTTTTCCTGTCCATGATGTGAATATTGATAGACAAGGAGGTGAATCGCATGTTGACGGTACAACAAGCTGTATTTACAGTTGAGAGCTTAATCGGCAAAGTTCAACAACAAAAGCAGCTCATTACTCACCAACAACAAGTCATTGAGCAACTGTTGAAAGAAAACAAACAGCTACGCAAAGAAAATGAACAACTCAAGTATCGCGTTCAAGAGCTGGAAGCACGCACGAAAAAAAACAGCTCCAATAGCCATTTGCCCCCATCTTCTGACCGTTTTGTCAACACACGTTCTTCTCGTCAAC
>NZ_MQAD01000035.1:5773-8051 GCF_001996285.1 Anoxybacillus kestanbolensis
GAACGTGAAGTGAAATCGTGTCCGCATTGTCGATGCGTGCAACAAGCTGAGTTCCCATCACATGTCAAAAACCATGTGCAATATGATCCACGGCTCACTACGCTTGTCGTGTATTTGTACAACATGCAAATGATCCCTTATCAACGTTTACGTGACATGATAGAAGAGCTATATCAACATCCGATCAGCACAGGAACGCTTGTCAACATGGGCAAACGGGGACGGGAAGCCCTCGAGCCAAACATGGACATCATCGAAGAAGCACTGCTTCAATCGAATATCTTGCATGTCGATGAAACGAGCTTGCGGATCGATGGCAAACAGGCGTGGGTTCATGTCGCCTGTACATCCGCATATACATACTTAGCTCCTCACGCTTCTCGTGGAAAGAAAGCAACGGATGAGATCGGGGTTCTTCCACAATACAAAGGGACGATGATGCATGATGCATTCGGTACGTATCCGAGATACACGAAAGCCACACATGCTCTTTGCCATGCCCATCATTTACGTGAGCTAAAAGGCTTCACCGAACAAGGGCATACGTGGGCGATGCGCATGACCACGTTTCTGTTAGCCGCCAAACAGGCAGTCGAAGCGCATCACGGTGCACTTTCCGAAGAAGAAGCGAGACGGTGGGAACGAGTGTATGATCGCATCCTAGAAAGAGCACAACACCGATTGGAAGCGAAGACGCCTCTTCCGAAAAAAGCACTCGCTTTTGTTCGACGGCTTCAAAAACGAAAGGAAGAAGCACTGCGTTTCTTACGTGAAGTACATGTTCCCTTTGATAACAACCAAGCCGAACGCGATCTTCGCATGGTCAAAGTCAAAGAGAACATTTCGGGTACGTTTCGCGAAGAAACATTCGCCCAGTCTTTTTGTATCACAAGAAGCATCGTTTCCACACTGACGAAACACGAAAAAAACGTGTGGGATTCGTTATGTCTTCTGTTGACGGGTGACACGCTTGATCATGTTCTTTCTACCACTTAGGGCATTTTCTATTACGGGGATGCCCTATTTGTGTTGCGCTTCTTTACATACTACTATCGGAGTGAATAGTTACAAGATTTTTGACGATCTCGATCATCTTTCACCAGTTTATAGGTTGTAAATTTACTTCAACTACAGTTGTATTGTTAATTTCAAAAGTCAAATAGTATGCAGCATTATGAATTGCTACCGCCTCGCTGTCAAATTTTACATTATTGAGATAACCTACTACTTGGGAAGAATCACTGGAAGAACGATAGGCACCCAATGACCAAATATAAGGTGACCAAGAAAAATCAGCCCCAGTAGTATAGTCTGTGTCACGTGCTTGTCCAATCTCTGGCGATAATAATGCTACTAATGTTAGACACATAACTCCTAGCCTAGTTATTTTCCTTTTCATAACAGTACCTCCCTCACGAATATTTTTCCTTCATTATACCTCCATTTTCTCCCTCCTTCACCGCCAACTTGCTGTCGAACCCCGCCATTTTTGACGGTTCGCCCGCCAATTTTGGCGGACTAGATAAAAAACGCCCCCACCCATCCGACAAGGACATAAAAACCCCCATCCAATGCCCGTGCATCAGATGGGGGATTCGTTTTATCCGCGCAATGTGGCGCCGAATTGTTGTTCGACCGCTTTGATGACTTGTTCGTGAACGTTTGTTATTTCTTCATCTGTTAATGTCCGCTCTGGGTCATAGTAACGGAGCGAGAAGGCGATCGATTTTTTGCCTTCCGGGAGGCGGTCGCCTTTGTAGACGTCGAAAATCGATACATCCTTCAACAGTTCACCGCCTGCCTCGATAATCGCTTTTTGCAACTCACCCGCGACGACATGTTCATCAACGACAAGGGCGATGTCGCGCGTAATCGACGGGAAGCGTGGAATCGCCGTATAGCGAATGTCGGCTACTTCCGCTTTTAATAACGCTTCAAGATCTAGCTCAAATACATATGTTTCTTTTAAATCAAATTGTTTTTGCACGTTCGGATGAAGCTGACCGATAAAACCAATTGTTTTGCCGTCTAGCAACATATCGGCCGTGCGCCCTGGATGAAGGTGCTCGCGTTTTGCTTGCTTATATTCCACGCGGTTTTCTAATCCTAGCAACGCAAACAAACCATCTAAAATTCCTTTAACGACATAGAAGTCAACTGCTTTTTTCTCCCCTTGCCATAAATGGGCGTGCCATACACCTGTCAAAACGCCTGCGAGACGTTCTTTTTCGTTCGGCAGTTCATGTTCGCCGTTAGCTAAATATACCGAGCCGATTTC
>NZ_MQAD01000036.1:0-25645 GCF_001996285.1 Anoxybacillus kestanbolensis
GCGAGGGCGCCTGTCCAGCCACGAAGAACGCGAAAGGCCTGCGAGGAGGCTGTTGCCGCCACAGCAGGACTGAAGCGGTTCGAGGGGCTAGGAGCCGCAGCTAGACAAAAGAAAAGCGAAGAACGGTTCTTGACGTAGTCAAGAAAACATCCGACGGAGCCGAAAGCTTTTGACGAAGACGTGCACGCACGTCGAACGGAAAAAGCGAAAGGCGTAGGAGGATGTTAGTTCGAAGCTAGACATCACGAAAAGCGAAGGCGACTGTTTAGCCTGTTATCTAGTTTTGAAGGAATTATCCTTCACGCCGAAAGAGGCGAAACGAAAAAGCATGTTTGCTCGGTGACGATGGCGGAGAGGTCACACCCGTTCCCATCCCGAACACGGAAGTTAAGCTCTCCAGCGCCGATGGTAGTTGGCGGGACACCGCCTGCGAGAGTAGGACGTTGCCGGGCGGACATGGTAAGTTAGAGGGCATCTCGACTTTGTTCTCTAACTTTTTTTGTCCATGTATTTGCGTTTAACGCTTTTACAATCCTCTCCCCCATAGTGAAGAGCTAACCAATGCTGGTTAGCTCATTTTTTATTTAATTTCTACTTTTCTCTTTATATGATCAGGAATAAGGCGATGAAGCTGAATAAAAAGCAACCCATTCTCGTATACAGCTTCCACTTTTTCGCCTACAGGAAAAGGAAGTTGTATTACTCGTTCAAAGGGTCCTTGTGTAATTCCTTCCTCAATTAATTCAAATCCTTCAAAATGTAATTGAACATTTGCTTTGATCTCCAATGTATTGTAATGAATATATACTTCTGCATCATGTACATTCTCTAAACCGGGGATGGCAACGACAACAAGCAACTCATGATCACGACGATACATATTGATGCCAGATGAATGAGAAGAAAAGGTATTTGATGCATTCCAAAAAGGATTAGAAAAAAATGCTTCCCATTGTTTTGTCCAGTCCACTGTTTTCCTCCTCTCTCTTTTTCTTTTACTATACGATGAAATGGATCAAAGGGTGAACTTTAAGTAAAATCCGAACATTAAATATTAAGTTTATAAAAATGTTCGATTTTATGTTGACATGATGGAAAAATGACTGGTAAGATGAAAGTAAGTGAATACATGATTGAACCCTCATATAATTTTGGGAATATGGCCCAAAAGTCTCTACCCAATAACCGTAAATTATTGGACTATGAGGGAAAGGATCTTATTGGCTTTTTTCACCCTAGGGGCGAAATATGTCCAGAATGATGCTTTCCCTTATGATCGAGGGACGTCGTTCTGGATTTTTTTCTGAATGATAAAAAGAGGTGAGTGTAAATGCAGCCACTTGTCGCTGTCATTATGGGAAGTCAATCGGACTGGGAAACGATGCGTCATGCGTGTGATATATTAGAGGAATTGCATATTCCATTTGAGAAAAAAGTTGTTTCAGCCCATCGTACACCAGATTTTATGTTTACATATGCTGAATCGGCTGAAGAGCGAGGAATTAAAGTCATTATTGCTGGAGCGGGAGGAGCTGCGCATTTACCGGGAATGGTAGCAGCAAAAACAACATTGCCCGTTATCGGTGTTCCGATTATGTCTAAGACGTTGAACGGTCTTGACTCATTGCTCTCTATCGTCCAAATGCCAGGTGGGGTACCAGTAGCAACGGTAGCGATCGGAACAGCAGGGGCTGTGAACGCTGCATTGCTTGCTGCGTCGATACTCGGGACGTATGAACCAACATATATGGAGGCATTACGGGCACGTCGTGAAACGATTCGAAAACAAGTGATGGAAAGTAGTGATCAGCTTGACTAAAATGATTGTTCCGGGGCAAACGATTGGCATTATTGGCGGAGGACAACTAGGAAGAATGATGGCGATCGCTGCGAAAGAGATGGGGTTTTTCGTTGCTGTACTCGATCCTACCCCACACTCTCCATGTGCTCAAGTCGCTGACATTGAAATTGTTGCTTCATATAGCGATGAACGAGCATTATGTCAGCTAGCTGAAGTAAGTGATGTCATCACCTATGAATTTGAAAATATTGATGCGGATGCATTGAATCGATTAGCAGAGAGAGGATATGTGCCTCAAGGAAGCGAGCTTCTTGCGATTACACAACATCGTTGGAAAGAAAAGAGAGCCGTTCAGTCTGCTGGCTTACCTGTTGCGCCTTATCGTCTTGTATTCAAAGAAGAGGAACTAGAGGAAGCGATTCGAGAGATAGGCATTCCATCTGTATTGAAAACGTGCCGTGGTGGATATGATGGAAAAGGGCAAGTTGTTATTCGTTGTTTAGATGATGTGCATAAGGCTCGTTCACTTTTAGCCAACGGTGAGTGTGTGTTAGAAGCATGGGTTCCTTTTGTAAAAGAATTATCCATCATCGTTGTACGCAATGTTTCTGGTGAAATGGCGCTGTTTCCTGTCGTTGAAAACATTCATCGCGACAACATTTTACATGAAACGATTGCGCCGGCTCAGGTGAGTGAACGCATTATCGAACAAGCTGAAACATATGCGAAACAGTTAGCAGAAGCGTTTCAACTTGTAGGGACGTTAGCGATTGAAATGTTTTTGACTAAAAACGGACAATTGTATGTGAATGAACTTGCCCCTAGACCGCACAACTCAGGTCATTATACAATAAACGGTTGTATCACATCGCAATTTCAACAACATATTCGCGCCATTTGCGATTGGCCGCTTGGCAGTACGAAACTGTTAAAACCGGCAATGATGGTCAATGTGTTAGGAGAACATGTGGATGCTGTGATTCGCAACATCGCTCAATTGGGTGAGGCACACGTTCATTTTTATGGCAAAAAAGAAGCAAAGCCGAAGCGGAAAATGGGACATATCACATGGTTGGTTGACGATGTCGATGCGATGCAACGAAAAATAGACGAATTTTCCATTTGGACAGATCGGAGGATGAACGTATGATTGAACGTTACACAAGACCTGAAATGGGCGCCATTTGGACGGAAGAAAACCGTTTTCGTGCTTGGTTGGAAGTCGAAATTTTAGCATGTGAAGCATGGGCGGAGTTAGGTGTCATTCCAAAAGAAGATGTGGAAAAAATCCGCCAACATGCGTCTTTTGACATCGACCGCATAAAACAAATCGAAGAAGAGACACGCCATGATGTTGTTGCCTTTACGCGTGCGGTATCAGAAACGCTAGGAGAAGAACGAAAATGGGTACATTACGGCCTTACGTCTACGGATGTGGTTGATACAGCATTATCATACTTATTAAAACAAGCAAATGAAATTTTATTGCGTGACTTAGAGAACTTTATTGCTGTACTAAAAGAAAAAGCGATTGAACATAAATATACGGTCATGATGGGGCGGACACACGGTGTTCATGCTGAGCCAACGACATTTGGATTAAAATTGGCGCTTTGGTATGCCGAAATGGAGCGAAATTTAGAACGTTTCAAGCAAGCAGCCGAAACGGTACGCGTTGGAAAAATTTCTGGTGCTGTTGGTACGTATGCCAATATCGATCCGTTTGTTGAGCAGTACGTATGTGAAAAACTTGGCTTACAGCCTGCGCCTATTTCGACGCAAACGTTACAGCGTGATCGTCATGCCCACTATATGGCGACGCTCGCTTTAATTGCAACATCGATTGAAAAATTTGCTGTTGAAATTCGAGGATTGCAAAAAAGTGAAACGCGTGAAGTGGAAGAATTTTTCGCTAAAGGACAAAAAGGTTCGTCAGCGATGCCACATAAACGTAACCCGATCGGTTCAGAAAATATGACAGGAATGGCTCGCGTCATTCGTGGGTATATGTTAACGGCGTATGAAAATGTACCGCTTTGGCATGAGCGTGACATTTCGCATTCGTCGGCGGAGCGTATTATTTTACCGGATGCAACGATCGCTTTAGACTACATGCTCAACCGCTTTACAAATATCGTGAAAAACTTGACCGTATTCCCAGAAAACATGAAGAAGAATATGGATCGCACGCTCGGACTTATTTATTCACAACGCGTATTGCTAGCGCTTATTGACACAGGTATGACGCGTGAGGAAGCGTATGATCTTGTACAACCAAAGGCGATGGAAGCATGGGAAAAACAAGTGCCGTTCCGCTCGTTAATTGAAGCAGACGAAGTGATTACAAGTCGTTTAACGAAGGATCAAATCGCAGATTGCTTCGATTACAATTATCATTTAAAACATGTCGATACAATTTTTCGGCGACTTGGCTTGCAATAGGTAAGGCCTTTGCCTTGCCTACAGGCTAAAAATTCCTAATATTCTGGATAAATGGGGGAGAGAACATGGAGAAGCAATACCTTCTATACGAAGGAAAGGCGAAAAAAGTGTATGCAACGAATGAGAAGCATGTATTATGGATCGAGTATAAAGATGAGGCAACAGCATTTAACGGCGAAAAAAAAGCAACGATTGTTGGGAAAGGGAGGCTAAATAACGAGATTACAAGTTTACTATTTTCCTTGTTGCATGAGGCAGGTGTAAGCAATCATTTTATTCGCAAAATATCTGATACTGAACAGCTTGTGCGACAAGTGACGATTATTCCCCTCGAAGTTGTTGTCCGCAATATCGTCGCCGGTAGTTTAGCGAAACGAATTGGTTTAGAGGAAGGAACCGTGATGAAAAAACCGATTGTAGAATTTTACTATAAAAACGACGACTTAGGCGATCCCCTATTAACGGAAGATCATATCGCTTTGTTACAGCTCGCCACTCATGATGAGCTTTTGCACATGAAACAGATGGCGTTACGCATTAACGACATTTTAACTTCCTTATTTCGTTCATGTGACTTACAGCTCGTTGACTTCAAATTAGAGTTTGGAAAAGATGAAACGGGAGCGGTATTGTTGGCGGATGAAATTTCCCCAGATACGTGTCGATTATGGGATGTACACACGAAAGAAAAATTTGATAAAGATGTATTTCGTCGTGATTTAGGCGACTTAACAGAAACATATACGAAACTTTTACAACGATTAGGAGGATTATCATGTACAAAGTAAAAGTGTATGTCACATTGCGTGAAAATGTATTAGATCCGCAAGGCAATGCGGTAAAAGGAGCATTGCATAGCTTAAACTATCGTGAAGTGCAAGATGTACGAATCGGGAAGTTTATGGAGTTACTCGTCGAAAAAAGTGATCGTAACATCGATGCAGTTGTGAAAGAGATGTGTGAAAAGTTACTTGCGAATACCGTCATTGAAGATTATCGCTACGAGATTGAGGAGGTTGTCGTTCAGTGAAATTTGCGGTCGTTGTATTCCCAGGCTCCAATTGCGACGTCGATATGTATCATGCCATTTCAGATGAATTAGGGGAGGAAGTTGAATACGTTTGGCATGATGTGGATTGCTTAGATGATTTTGATGCCATTCTTTTGCCGGGCGGCTTTTCATATGGGGATTATTTACGCTCTGGAGCGATTGCACGCTTTTCTAACGTGATGAAGGCGATCAAAAAAGCAGCCGATGAAGGCAAGCCGATTTTAGGTGTATGTAACGGATTTCAAATTTTACTTGAAGCAGGACTTCTCCCAGGTGCGATGCGACGCAACAATACGTTAACGTTTATTTGCCGTCCGGTAAAGCTTCGTGTCGAAAATAACGAAACGATGTTTACATCGCAATACGAGCAAGGAGAAGTGATTACAATCCCCATTGCGCACGGAGAAGGAAACTATTATTGTGATGAACAAACGTTACAACAGCTTATCGCTAATAACCAAATTGTTTTTCGGTATGAGGGAGAAAATCCAAACGGCAGTTTATTCAACATTGCGGGCATCGTGAATGAAAAGGGAAACGTGCTTGGTATGATGCCACACCCTGAGCGAGCTGTTCATGAGTTGCTTGGAGGGGCAGATGGTTTAAAACTGTTTCAATCAATTGTGACATATTGGAGGGACGCACATGTCGTTACTACTTGAGCCAAGTCCAACAATGATTAAAGAACAGAAGATGTATCGTGACATGGGATTAACAGATGAAGAGTTTGCGATGATTGAGCGTATTCTTGGACGTTTGCCTAATTATACAGAAACGGGCATTTTTTCTGTCATGTGGTCAGAACATTGTAGCTATAAAAATTCGAAACCTGTATTAAAAAAGTTTCCGACTGAAGGGAAACATGTGCTCCAAGGACCAGGAGAAGGCGCTGGTATTGTCGATATTGGAGATGGGTTAGCGGTAGCATTTAAAATTGAAAGCCATAACCATCCATCTGCGATTGAGCCGTATCAAGGGGCTGCCACAGGTGTTGGGGGAATTATTCGCGATGTCTTCTCGATGGGGGCAAGACCAATTGCGTTATTAAACTCGCTCCGCTTTGGCGAATTAACGTCACCGCGTGTGAAATATTTATTCGAGCGCGTTGTCGCAGGGATTGCGGGATATGGAAATTGTGTCGGTATTCCGACCGTTGGTGGTGAAGTGCAATTTGATGCGGCGTACGAAGGAAACCCGCTTGTAAATGCGATGTGCGTCGGGGTGATTCGACATGAAGATATTCAAAAAGGAATCGCATCAGGCGTTGGAAATACAGTTATGTATGTTGGCGCGAAAACGGGGCGTGACGGCATTCATGGGGCGACATTTGCATCAGAAGAATTAACGGAACAATCTGAACAAAAACGGCCAGCTGTGCAAGTCGGGGATCCATTTATGGAAAAATTGCTTCTTGAAGCTTGTTTGGAAGTCATTCATTGCGATGCACTCGTTGGTATGCAAGATATGGGGGCGGCCGGTTTAACAAGCTCGTCGGCGGAAATGGCGAGCAAAGCAGGTTCTGGTATTGAACTAAACTTAGATCTCGTTCCACAACGTGAAACAGGAATGACACCGTATGAGATGA
This sequence comes from Anoxybacillus kestanbolensis, assembly GCF_001996285.1. Lineage (NCBI taxonomy): Bacteria > Bacillati > Bacillota > Bacilli > Caryophanales > Anoxybacillaceae > Anoxybacillus > Anoxybacillus kestanbolensis. Next base: position 6,880 of record NZ_MQAD01000036.1, read on the forward strand.
TGCTGTCTGAATCACAAGAACGCATGCTTCTCGTTGTGAAAAAAGGTCGCGAACAAGAAATCATGGATGTATTTTCAAAATATGGACTAGAGGCAAAAGCGATCGGGCGTGTCACAGATGACCATATGTTGCGTTTGTATCATCATGGAGAAGTTGTTGCTGAAATTCCGGTTGACGCGCTGGCGAAAGATGCTCCTGTTTATCATAAACCGTCGCAAGAACCGGCGTATTATCGTGATTTTCAAACGATGGAGTACGTACCGACAGTTGATAACTATGAAGAAACATTGCTTGCGCTGTTAAGCCAGCCGACGATTGCAAGTAAAGAATGGGTATATGAGCAATACGACTATATGGTGCGGACAAACACGGTTGTGGCTCCAGGATCTGACGCAGCTGTTTTACGCATTCGTGGCACAAATAAAGCGTTAGCGATGACAACGGATTGTAATTCTCGTTACGTATACTTAGATCCAGAAGTCGGTGGGAAAATTGCGATTGCAGAAGCAGCACGAAACATTGTTTGTTCTGGGGCTCAGCCACTTGCTGTCACCGATTGCTTAAATTTTGGTAATCCAGAGAAGCCTGAAATTTTTTGGCAACTTGAAAAAGCAGTAGAGGGAATGAGCGAAGCGTGTCGTGTGCTAGAAACGCCTGTCATTAGCGGAAATGTATCGCTTTATAATGAGACGAACGGTGAAGCCATTTATCCAACACCGATTGTCGGGATGGTTGGTATCGTTGAACATATTAGTCATATTACGACACAAGCATTTAAACAACCTGGCGACTTGATTTATGTCATTGGGGAAGCTAAGCAAGAATTTGGTGGGAGCGAGCTACAAAAATGGCTAACAGGTCGTATTTTCGGCAAAGCTCCAACGATTGATTTACATGTTGAAGCGAAACGACAACGCCAACTTCTCGCTGCCATTCGAGCTGGGGTTGTAGCGTCAGCACACGATGTATCAGAAGGGGGCTTAGCTGTTGCCCTTGCGGAATGTGTAATGAGCGCACAAGGTTTAGGGGCACGTGTGGCGATTGAAGGTGATGTCGTGGCTGAATTGTTTAGCGAGACACAATCACGTTTTATTGTTTCTGTGAAAAAAGAGCATCAACAAATGTTTGAGCGACTTGTTCAAGCGGTACGTATCGGGGAAGTGACCAATGACGGAACGCTCCATGTGACAGCCGGGGGTACGTGTATTCTCCACGTTCCAGTAGAAACGATGCGAAATGTATGGAAAGGAGCTATTCCATGCTTGCTGAAATCAAAGGATTAAATGAAGAATGCGGAATTTTTGGCATTTGGGGACATGAAGAAGCAGCGACGTTGACATATTACGGACTGCATAGTTTACAACATCGTGGTCAAGAAGGAGCGGGAATCGTTGTCGGTGGAAATGGAACGCTCCAGTTTCATAAAGGACTCGGTTTAGTGACGGAAGTATTTGGTCGTGGGGAATTAGCGCAATTAACGGGCATGGCTGCGATCGGCCACGTCCGTTACTCTACTGCTGGTGGGGGCGGATATGCAAATGTTCAACCGCTTTTATTCCGTTCCCAAGGCGGTAGTTTGGCGCTTGCGCATAACGGAAATTTAGTGAATGCAGATGAATTGCGCTTCCGTTTAGAACAACAAGGGAGCATTTTTCAAACGACGTCTGATACCGAAGTGCTTGCTCATTTAATTAAGCGTAGTGATGAGCCGGTTTTAAAAGAGCGAATTAAAGAAGCATTAACACATTTACGTGGCGCTTTTGCCTTTCTTATTTTAACGGAAACGGAAATGTATATTGCGCTTGATCCACATGGTTTTCGTCCTTTATCGCTTGGGCGCTTAGGTGAGGCGTACGTTGTGGCATCGGAAACGTGTGCGTTTGATGTCATTGGTGCGACATATGAGCGGGAAGTGGAGCCAGGAGAGCTCATTATGATTAATAAACAAGGGATTCGTTCCGAGCGTTTCGCCCCTAAAGTAGCTCGCTCCATTTGTAGTATGGAATATATTTATTTCGCTCGCCCGGACAGCAATGTGGACGGCATTAACATTCATACAGCGCGGAAAAATCTTGGCAAGCGGTTAGCATTTGAAGCACCTGTTGAAGCAGACGTTGTTACAGGTGTGCCGGATTCGAGCATTTCGGTAGCCATTGGTTATGCGGAGGCAACAGGCATTCCATATGAGTTAGGGTTAATTAAAAATCGGTATGTTGGACGGACGTTTATTCAGCCATCGCAGGCACTTCGTGAACAAGGTGTAAAAATGAAATTATCGCCTGTCCGTGGAGTTGTAGCTGGGAAGCGAGTTGTCATGGTCGATGATTCCATCGTACGTGGAACGACGAGCAAGCGTATCGTTCGCATGCTTCGTGAGGCAGGAGCGACGGAAGTACACGTACGCATTAGTTCACCACCGATTACGCATCCATGTTTTTATGGCATCGATACATCAACGAAAGAAGAGCTTATTGCGGCTAACCATACGATCGAACAAATTCGACAACTCATTGAAGCGGACTCTCTTGCTTTTTTAAGTCCAGAAGGGCTTTTGCAAGCGATTGGAAGACCAAACGATTCAGCAAACTGTGGGCAATGTTTAGCTTGTTTTACAGGACAATATCCGACGAAGATTGGAGGAGAGCATGTTGGCACATGTGTACAAACAAGCCGGTGTGAATATTGAAGCTGGATATGAAGCGGTAGAGCGGATGAAAAAACATGTCGCCAAAACTGCCCGAATCGGTGCACTTGGAAGCTTAGGTGGTTTTGGAGGAATGTTTGACCTCTCTTCGCTCGGGTATAAACAACCTGTCCTTGTATCTGGAACAGACGGTGTAGGGACGAAACTAATGCTTGCATTCGCCCTAGACCGGCACGATACGATCGGAATTGATTGCGTAGCGATGTGCGTAAACGATATTGTCGTACAAGGAGCAGAGCCGCTTTTTTTCCTTGATTACATCGCTTGCGGAAAAGCGGTGCCTGAAAAAATCGAACATATTGTAAAAGGAATTTCTGATGGCTGTGTCGAAGCAGGCTGTGCCCTCATCGGGGGAGAAACAGCGGAAATGCCGGGTATGTATCCCGAAGATGAATACGATGTAGCTGGGTTTGCGGTTGGAGTAGTGGAAAAAGAAAAACTTGTTACAGGAGATGCGATTGCTTCTGGCGATGTGCTGATCGGTTTAGCTTCAAGTGGCTTGCATAGCAACGGATATTCGCTCGTTAGAAAAATTATAAAAGATGCGAATTTGCAATTGGATCACGTATATGAACCATTTTCTCGAACGCTTGGTGAAGAACTATTGACCCCTACACGCATTTATGTTCGAGCAGTACTTGAAGCGTTAAAACAATTCCATATCAAAGGGATGGCGCATATTACAGGAGGAGGTTTTATCGAAAACATTCCACGTATGTTGCCGAATGGATTACAAGCCGAAATCGATTACGGTTCATGGCCGATTCCATCAATTTTTAACTTTTTACAACAATACGGACAGCTACAACGAATCGATATGTTCAATATTTTTAATATGGGTATCGGGTTTGTATTAGCGGTTGATAGCCGTGTTGTGCCAGACGTTGTACAGTTGCTTGAAGCGTGTGGAGAAGAGGCGTACATTATCGGTCGTGTAAAAGAAGGAACGGGTGTATCATTTGCTGGAGGAAAAATCGAATGAAGCGGATAGCTATTTTTGCTTCAGGAAGCGGCACGAATTTTCAAGCGATTGTTGATGCCGTAAAAAAAGGAGATATTCAAGCCGAAGTGGCGCTTCTTGTATGTGATCGACCGCAAGCGAAAGTGATTGAACGAGCGATGCGTGAACACGTGCCGATATTTGTTTTTAACCCTAAACAATATGAAACGAAACAACAATTTGAACGTGAGATTTTACAACAACTACAACAAAAAGAAATCGACTTAGTTGTTCTTGCTGGTTATATGCGGCTTATCGGTCCAACGCTTTTACAGGCATATCCGAACAGAATTGTAAACATTCATCCCTCTCTTCTGCCGGCGTTTCCAGGAAAAGATGCGATTGGCCAAGCGTATCGCTACGGTGTGAAAGTGACAGGGGTTACAGTGCATTACGTTGATGAAGGAATGGATACGGGACCAATTATTGCGCAACGGGCACTATATATTGATGACGGAGAACCATTAGAAAGCGTTGAGCGCCGCATTCATGAAATTGAACATGTGTTGTATCCGCAAGTCATTCAACAATTGTTGACGGAGAAAGGGAGTACAAAGAATGAAAAGACGAGCAATTATTAGCGTGTCAAATAAAAAAGGAATTGTTACATTTGCTAAGCAACTAGCAGAGCTTGGAGTAGAAATCATTTCAACAGGTGGTACAAAGCGTGTATTAGCAGAACACGGAATCCCTGTGACAAGCATTTCTGATGTGACAAACTTCCCAGAAATTTTAGACGGACGGGTCAAAACATTGCACCCAAATATTCACGGTGGACTGTTAGCTGTGCGAGATGACGAAACACATCAACAGCAGCTACAAGCACATAACATCACGCCGATCGATTTTGTTGTTGTCAATTTATATCCGTTTCAAGAAACGATCGCAAATCCGAACGTGACGCTGATGGAAGCGATTGAACAGATCGATATTGGCGGCCCGACGATGCTTAGAGCAGCAGCGAAAAATCACGCTTATGTGACAGCGGTTGTGGATCCAGCTGATTATCACTTAGTCATTGAACAACTGAAACAATACGATGAAGTGTTGCTTGAGACGAGACGGGCGTTAGCTGCAAAAGTATTTCGCCATACTGCAGCGTATGATGCGATGATTGCACAATATTTGACAAACGTCGTTGGAGAAACGTATCCGGAAACGATGACGATGACGTTTGTGAAAAAACAATCGTTACGATATGGTGAAAATCCACATCAAACGGCTGCATTTTACGAAAAACCGCTCAGTTCACCATTTTCTATTACAAAAGCGAAGCAATTACATGGAAAAGAACTGTCTTACAACAACATTAACGATGCCAATGCAGCTTTACAAATTGTAGGGGAATTCACTGAACCAGCGGTGGTAGCGGTGAAACATATGAATCCGTGTGGAGTCGGCGTTGGCCAGACGATCGCTGAAGCGTTTCAAAAAGCTTACGAAGCCGACCCAACGTCCATTTTCGGTGGCATCGTGGCGCTTAATCGTGAAGTTGACGAACAAACGGCTGCGAAATTACATGACATTTTTTTAGAAATTGTTATCGCTCCGTCATTTACAGAACAAGCGCTAGAAATTTTAACGAGAAAGAAAAACATTCGTCTGTTAACGATCGATTTTGAAGCAGAAAGGAAAAAAGAACCATTTGTCGTATCGGTACGTGGGGGACTACTTGTTCAAGACGAAGACACGTATACAATTGATGATGCGACATTGCGAGTTGTTACAGAAAGAAAACCGACAGAAGAAGAATGGTCGAATTTAACGTTCGCTTGGCGTGTGGTGAAACATGTCAAATCGAATGCGATTGTACTCGCGAAAAACGGGATGACGATTGGTGTCGGCGCTGGACAAATGAACCGTGTAGGTGCGGCAAACATCGCAATAGAACAAGCCGGCGATCGTGCGAAAGGAGCTGTATTAGCCTCCGATGCGTTTTTCCCGATGAGTGATACTGTTGAAGCCGCTGCACAGGCGGGAGTGACTGCCATTATTCAACCGGGTGGTTCGATTCGCGATGAAGATTCTATTCAAAAAGCAAATGAATACGGTATTACGATGGTATTTACAGGAGTACGCCATTTTAAACATTAAAGGAGGCGGCAAAGGATGAAAGTGCTCATTATCGGGCGCGGTGGTCGCGAACATGCACTTGTATGGAAAGTAGCCCAAAGCCCGCTTGTCACTCGTGTATATGTGGCGCCAGGAAACGATGGGATGAATAGTATGGCTACGCGCGTTCCGATTGCGGAAACGGATGTTGAAACACTTGTGCAATGGGCGAAAAAAGAAGCAATCGATTTGACGATCGTTGGTCCGGAAGCTCCGTTGTTAGCGGGTATTGTCGATCGTTTTGAAGATGAAGGATTGCGCATTTTCGGTCCAAAACAGCAAGCCGCGTTGATTGAAGGAAGCAAAGCGTTTGCAAAGGACATGATGAAAAAGTACAACATCCCGACGGCAAATTATGCGACGTTTACAAATTACGATGAAGCCGTTCAATATGTGCATGAACAAGGAACCCCGATTGTGATTAAAGCGGATGGACTTGCAGCGGGAAAAGGTGTCACGGTAGCAATGACGATCGACGAAGCGCTTCATGCGTTGCATGATATAATGGTCGCCAAAAAGTTCGGTGAAGCTGGTGCCCAAGTTGTCATTGAGCAATATTTACAGGGCGAAGAATTTTCCTTGATGACGTTTGTGCATGGAGAACGAGTGTATCCAATGGTTATCGCCCAAGATCATAAACGTGCATTCGATGGCGATCAAGGTCCAAATACAGGAGGAATGGGGGCTTATTCCCCTGTTCCGCAAATTAGCGAACAAATGGTGCATGAAGCGGTTGAAACAGTTGTGAAACCGATCGCGAAGGCACTGAAACAAGAAGGATGTGCATTTACAGGATTTTTGTATGCCGGCTTAATTGCAACCGAACGAGGACCGAAAGTAATAGAGTTTAATGCACGATTTGGCGATCCGGAAGCACAAGTGATTTTACCTCGGTTGCAAAATGATCTTGTTGAGGTCATTGCCTCGCTTTTGGAAGATCGACCGATCACGTTGCATTGGAGTGACGAAGCAACGATTGGGGTTGTGTTGGCGGCGAAAGGATATCCTGAACAATATGAAAAAGGTGCTGTTATTCGTGGTCTAGAACGTATAACGAGAGCACAAATTTTCCACGCTGGCACAAAACGTGTGGACGATGAGTGGGTAACAGATGGGGGACGAGTGCTCCTTGTTGTGGCGAGTGGGAACACGTTGAAAGAAGCACAACGTCTTGTGTATGAACAAATTCAGAACATTGACTGTGCCCAACTTTTTTATCGACGTGATATTGGCAATAAAGCTATCGCGCACGTCGCTTGCGAACGTATACAAAACTAAGGGCAACGATGCTGCCAATTAAAAGAATAAGAATAAAGAATGTATCTGTTATATATTCAGCAATCATACTTTCTCTCCTTTCCCCCCTTGTATGCATACAAGGGGGTTATTGTTACGAAGGGTTAACTGGCTCAATCGGAATCGCTTTCTCATTCTCATTGTTGCTGTCACAATGGCATTGATATCGTTCAAACAAAGCCATCACAGGACAAAAACGAACGATACCTTCTGCGATTTTCATCGCAGCGAGCATCATGACCCAAATATACGATTCACGCCACGGTTTGCGAGAAAAATTGGCAGTTGCCCAAGCTAGCATCGTAAATCCGCATGTGATGCGAATCATCGCATTGATGATACCGATATTTTGTTTCATATTCATCCTCCTTTTTGTTTGTGAAATTTGCTTTCATCCGTTAAAATGTGAATAGACGATGGTACGATTTAGGAGGAAAGCGATCATGATGGAAAAACGATATCGATGGAAAAACGAACAAATTCGCCGACACGTTGCCGTTGTTGACGGAAAGAAAGCACCAACAAAAGTGTTCATGAACGCAACGTATTTACATCCATACATACGTCAATGGGTACAAGGAAACGTTTGGGTTTGCGATGACCGAATTGTATATGTCGGTCCAAATAAACCGAAGCAACTCGATTCATGCGAAGTAGTGGACTGCTCGAATCAAGTGCTTGTTGCTGGCTATATGGAGCCACATGCTCATCCGTTTCAGTTATATAATCCCCATACGTTAGCGGAATATGCAGCACAGCACGGTACAACAACACTTATTAATGACAATCTATTCCTTTTTTTACAGTTAACAAAAAAGAAAGCGTTTTCTTTTTTGTCCGCTATGGAAAAACAACCGGTGACGATGTATTGGTGGTGCCGACTGGATCCACAGACAGAAATGAACGGAGAAGAGCATTTTTTTTCGTATAAAAACATGAAAAGTTGGCTGGAAAATGATGCGGTATTACAAGTTGGCGAATTGACTGGATGGCCAAAGCTGTTAGAAGGGGACGATTTCATTCTCCATTGGATACAGGAAGCGAAAAAGATTGGCAAAAAAGTGGAAGGTCATTTTCCGGGAGCTTCAGATCGAACGTTAACAAAAATGAAATTGTTTGGTGCTGATGCGGATCATGAAGCGATGACTGGAAGTGATGTGTATAAGCGTTTAATGCAAGGATATACCGTATCATTGCGTCATTCGTCCATTCGCCCTGATTTGCCGACGTTGCTTAAAGAAATGAGACAATGCGGCATTCATCATTACGATCATTGCATGTTTACGACAGATGGCTCAACACCTGCGTTTTATGAAAATGGAATGATCGACGAAATGATTCGCATTGCATTACAAGAAGGAGTAAGCGATATTGATGCATATAGCATGGCCACATGGAACGTTGCTCGTTATTATAATATCGATCATTTGCACGGAAGCATTACGCCAGGACGCATTGCACACATTAACATTCTTGAACATGCTTCTAATCCGACTCCTATTTCTGTTTTAGCGAGTGGACAATGGGTCAAACGTGACGGTGTACCTGTCGCTGCTTTTCCAACAGTTAATTGGGATATACACGGTCTTTCGCCACTTTCGCTATCTTGGGACTTACAGATGGATGATTTACAGTTTTCAATGCCGTTAGGGATGTATATGGAGAACTCGGTCATTATTAAGCCATATTCGATTTCGATTGATACATCTGCTGATGAGCTATCAGCGGATCATGATGAAAGCTTTTTAATGCTTATTGATCGCAACGGAAAATGGCGTGTAAACACTATATTAAAAGGGTTTGCGACACATGTGCAAGCACTTGTTAGTTCGTACTCTAATACAGGGGACATTATTTTAATCGGGAAAAGTAAACGTGATTTGTTGTTTGCTTTTGAACGTATGAAACAAATCGGAGGCGGTATTGTCCTTTGCGAACACGGAGAAATCATTCATGAAATCCCGCTTCCTTTAGGCGGATTAATGTCGGCAAAACCGATGGAAGTGTTAATGGAAGAAGAAAAAACGCTCGGCGAACTGTTGCGAGCGCGCGGTTATGCGTTTGCGGATCCAATTTACACTTTGCTTTTTTTATCATCGACACATTTGCCGTATATTCGTATTACACCGAAAGGAATTTACGATGTTATGCATAAAACAGTACTCTTTCCGACAATAATGCGTTAAAATATAAAAGGGAAGGAAATGAAAGGTTGGGTTCATGTTGCGGCGATTACTTTTTGGATTGATCATCATGACGGTGTTTATGTTCGGTACCGGATGTCAACGTCCACAATCAAATGTAGAAGAAAACGGGTCCCCACCAAAGACAGTTGAACAACGAAATGAACAAAAAACAGAAGAAACAGCGTGGACATTTCCGTTAACAGGCATGCCAGCAAAAGAAAAAGCGATGCAACGTGCGGTTGCGGTGATGATTAATAACTATCCTGCCGCTCGACCACAGTCGGGGTTACATAAAGCAGACATCGTGTATGAAGTGCTTGCTGAAGGAGATATTACAAGGTTTTTAGCTATTTATCAAAGTGAACAGCCTGAAGTCATTGGTCCTGTTCGAAGCGCAAGAGATTATTTTATTCAATTAAGCAACGGCTTTCATGCCTTATATGTATGCCACGGTTGGAGTCCGAAGGCCCAAACGTTATTAAAGTCTGGTGCTGCAGATTACGTAAATGGCTTATTTTATGACGGAACGTTATTTTGGCGAGATCGTTCACGAAAATCACCACACAATTCATATATTTCTTTTGAAAATATTAAAAAAGGGGCTGAAAAAAACGGCTATGCTTTCGAAGAAGAAGTCAAACCGCTACCTTTTTTTACAAACGACTTGACGAATGCTGTAAAAGCAACGAATATTGATGTGGTGTACTCTAAACGATCGTATGCCCACGTTCATTATGCATATGACGGAACGAAATACGTTCGTTCGAGCGGCGATGAGCTGACGGTAGATCGGGAGACGAATACACCGATTGCGGTAGAAAATGTGTTTGTGATTGAAGCGATACATCGAATTATTGATGACTATGGTCGGAGAGATATTGACTTTACATCAGGTGGAAAAGGATACTTATTCCAAAAAGGAACAGTACAGGAAGTAGAGTGGAAAAATGTTGAGGGGCGCCTTCTCCCTTACAAAAGCGGTGTTCCACTCGGATTTGTTCCAGGGAAAACATGGATTCAAGTCGTTCCAAATCTCGAACAAGTACAATATGAATAGGGGGACGTATATGCAAATTAATAAATTGCGAGGCAGAGAGCTTGACCAATTATTTCGAGCGATTTTGTCATTAAAAGATTTAGAAGAATGTTATCGTTTTTTCGATGACTTATGTACGGTTAATGAAATACAAGCGCTTGCGCAACGTTTGGAAGTAGCGCGCATGTTGCGTGAAGGATATACGTATCATAAAATTGAGACAGAAACAGGGGCAAGCACAGCGACGATTTCACGCGTAAAGCGCTGCTTAAACTATGGAAATGATGCGTATGCGATGGCACTTGACCGTATTTATAACGAACAACAGGAAGAGGCTGGCTCACAGTGAGTCAGCTTCTTTTTACGATGTTTTGGTATGATTTTTGTTATAATGAGATGAGGTGAAAAAACATGAATGAGATGACAACATGGCGACATGTGTTTAAATTAGATCCGAACAAAGCCATTACTGACGAACAGTTAGAACAAGTATGTGAATCAGGTACCGATGCGATTATCGTCGGTGGAACAGACGGTGTAACGCTTGAAAACGTTATTGACTTACTTGCACGTGTGCGTCGTTTTTCCGTTCCTTGTGCGCTAGAAGTATCAAATATCGAGGCAGTCACACCTGGATTTGACTATTATTTCATTCCCATGGTGCTCAATAGCCGCGATCTTACTTGGTTAATTGATTTACATCACGAAGCGGTCAAACAGTTTGGTGATTTAATCAATTGGGAAGAACTGTTTGTTGAAGGGTATTGTATTTTAAATGACGACTGTAAAGCGGCATCATTAACGAGGGCGCGAACGAATGTAACAGAGGAAGATGTCATCGCTTATGCTCGCATGGCGGAACATATATATCATTTTCCTATCTTTTATATGGAATATAGTGGGCGATACGGAGATGTAAGGCTTGTCGAGAAAGTAAAGCGGACGCTAAAACACACCCGTTTGTTTTATGGCGGTGGCATTCATACACCAGCCCAAGCGAAAGAGATGGCGATGTGGGCGGATACAGTTGTTGTTGGCAACGCTATTTATACAAATTTACAAATGGCATTACAAACAGTCGAAGCGGTAAAAGGAAAATCAACATAAATGGAGAATAAAAAAGAGAACATATGTTTTGGTGGTGAAAAAAATGAGTATGTCGGCACATATGCTGTTGGATGGATTAAATGAAAAGCAAAAAGAAGCGGTAAAAACGACAGAAGGACCGCTTCTAATCATGGCGGGAGCAGGAAGTGGCAAAACGCGCGTATTAACGCATCGCATCGCCTATTTAATGGCGGAAAAAGACGTTGCTCCGTGGAACATTTTAGCGATTACGTTTACAAACAAAGCCGCACGTGAAATGAAAGAACGCGTGGAGCGCATCGTTGGAAAGCAAGCGGAAGATATATGGATTTCGACGTTTCATTCGATGTGCGTCCGCATTTTACGACGTGACATCGATCGCATTGGCATTCATGCGAACTTTTCTATTTTAGACCCGACTGATCAATTATCGGTGTTAAAACATATTTTAAAAGATCGCAATATTGATCCGAAAAAATATGATCCACGTGCGCTTTTAGGTGCGATTAGCAGCGCGAAAAACGATTTGGTGACACCAGAAAAATATGCCGAACAAGCAGCAAACCCATATGAAAAGCTTGTAGCGGAAGTGTATCAAGAATATCAAAAACGATTGTTGCGCAATCATGCGCTTGATTTTGATGATTTAATTATGACGACGATCCAATTATTTCAACGCGTTCCGGAAGTGTTGGAATATTATCAACGAAAGTTCCAATACATTCATGTCGATGAATATCAAGATACGAACCGTTCGCAATATTTGCTTGTGAACATGCTTGCAAAACGTTTTCAAAACTTATGTGTCGTCGGGGATTCCGATCAGTCCATTTATCGTTGGCGCGGTGCCGACATTAGCAACATTTTATCGTTTGAAAAAGACTATCCGAATGCAAAAGTGATTTTGCTTGAACAAAATTACCGTTCAACGAAACGGATTTTACAAGCAGCGAATGCGGTCATTGAACATAACACGCAACGAAAACCGAAAAAACTTTGGACAGAAAATAGCGAAGGGCAAGCGCTTGTGTATTACGAAGCGATGACGGAAGTCGATGAAGCGCAATTTGTCGTTGGAAAAATTAAAGAATATGTCGATGACGGAAAACGAACGTATAAAGATTTTGCGGTTTTATATCGGACGAATGCGCAATCGCGCGTGCTTGAAGAAATGTTATTGAAGGCGAACATTCCATATAAAATTGTCGGTGGGTTAAAATTCTATGATCGAAAAGAAATTAAAGACATTTTAGCGTATTTACGGTTAATCGCGAATCCAAACGATGACATTAGTTTCACGCGCATTATTAACGTACCAAAACGCGGCATAGGGGCATCGACAATTGATAAAATTGCAGCATATGCTTCGAGTCAAGGGATATCGATGTTTGATGCGCTTGGTTCCATTGAAGAAATGGGGATTAGCGCTCGCATCGCTGCACCGCTCGTACAATTTCGCGAACAAATTCATCATTGGAGCCAAATGCAACACTATTTATCTGTAACCGAGCTTGTTGAAGATGTACTCGATCGCTCGGGTTACCGCGATATGCTTCGCGAAGAAAAAACGTTAGAAGCACATAGCCGACTAGAGAACATCGATGAGTTTTTATCAGTGACTCAACATTTTGAACAAGTAAATGAAGATAAGTCGCTCGTTGCCTTTTTGACAGACTTGGCGCTTGTAGCAGATATCGACCAGCTTGATAATAATAGCGAAGGACAAACAAATGATGCGGTCGTTTTAATGACGCTCCATTCAGCCAAAGGATTAGAGTTTCCTGTCGTCTTTTTAGTCGGGCTGGAAGAAGGGATCTTCCCACATAACCGTTCATTAAATGATGAAGATGAAATGGAAGAAGAGCGTCGTTTGGCGTATGTCGGCATTACTCGTGCTGAAGAAGAACTGTTTTTAACGCGCGCCCATATGCGTACGTTATTTGGACAAACGCATGTCAATGCCCCATCTCGTTTTATTGATGAAATTCCTGAAGAATTGATTGAATATGCGCATAAACGAGTGAAAAAATCATCCGCATCCGTGCGTCCATCTACTGCTTCGCAAGGGGAATGGCGCGTGGGGGATAAAGTAAGTCATAAAGTATGGGGAGTTGGCACAATCGTTCGTGTAAAAGAAAGCGATGGCGATCAAGAACTAGATGTTGCTTTTTCAAGCCCAATTGGAATTAAACGACTATTGGCGAAATTTGCTCCGATTACGAAAGTGTAGAAAGGATGAAAAACGTGGCACAACACGACGTTGAAAAGCAAATTGCTGAATTGCGCGGACAAATTGAAAAACATAATTACGCATATTACGTGTTAGATCAACCGTCTATTTCTGATGCTGAGTATGATGAATTAATGAGGAAATTAATGGAGTTAGAGGAGCAATATCCGCAATATAAAACGCCGGACTCTCCATCGCAGCGCGTTGGTGGCGCCCCATTAGAAGCGTTTCAAAAAGTGACCCACCGTGTGCCGATGCTTAGTTTAAGCAACGCTTTCAATGAAGGAGACTTGCGAGATTTTGATCGCCGTGTTCGTCAAGAAGTTGGCGATGTGCGTTACGTATGTGAATTGAAAATTGATGGTTTAGCGGTGTCGCTGCGCTATGAAGACGGTTATTTTGTACAAGGGGCGACGCGTGGTGATGGAACGACTGGTGAAGATATTACCGAGAATTTAAAAACGATTCGCTCGTTGCCGCTTCGATTACGGAAACAAGTGACCATTGAGGTGCGTGGCGAAGCGTATATGCCGCGAAAATCGTTTGAAAAATTAAATGAAAAGCGAAAAATGAACGGGGAAGAATTGTTTGCGAATCCGCGTAACGCGGCAGCTGGCTCGCTTCGACAACTTGATCCGAAAGTTGCTGCTTCTCGTCAATTAGACATATTTGCATACCATGTCGTCAACGCAGAAGAGCTCGGAATTTTGTCACATAGCGCAGCGCTTAATTATTTAGATGAGCTTGGATTTAAAACAAATCCAGCGCGACAAGTATGTGAAACGATTGATGATGTGCTTTCTTATATCGAACAATGGCATGAACGACGTGCGTCATTGCCGTATGATATTGACGGGATCGTCATTAAAGTAGACGCATTTGCGCAGCAAAAGCAACTTGGGGCGACAGCAAAAAGTCCGCGCTGGGCGATTGCTTACAAATTTCCTGCTGAAGAAGTTGTTACACAACTTGTTGATATTGAGCTAAGTGTCGGTCGGACAGGCGTGGTGACTCCGACAGCCATTTTGCAGCCGGTACGCGTCGCAGGAACGATCGTGCAACGCGCATCACTTCATAATGAAGACTACATTCGTGAAAAAGATATTCGTCTCGGCGATTACGTTGTCATAAAAAAAGCAGGCGATATTATTCCAGAGGTTGTTCGTTCGTTGCCTGAGCGACGGACAGGAAAAGAAGAGCCATTCGATATGCCAACCCATTGCCCAGCGTGTGCGAGCGAGCTTGTTCGACTGGATGATGAAGTTGCCCTCCGCTGCGTGAATCCACAATGTCCGGCACAAATTCGAGAAGGGCTGATTCATTTCGTCTCACGTCAAGCGATGAACATTGACGGACTAGGTGAAAAAGTCATTGCTCAACTATTTGAGCATGGTCTTGTTCGCAGCGTGGCAGATTTGTACACATTAACGAAAGACGAGCTTGTCGCATTAGAACGAATGGGGGAAAAATCAGCAACAAACTTACTGCAAGCGATTGAAACATCGAAACAAAATTCACTGGAGCGCTTATTGTTTGGTCTCGGTATTCGCCACGTTGGCGCAAAAGCGGCAAAAACGTTAGCGGAACATTTTGAAACGATGGAACGCCTCCAACAAGCGACAAAAGAAGAGCTGACGGCCATTCACGAAATCGGTGAAAAAATGGCGGATTCAATCGTCACGTATTTTTCAAAAGAAGAAGTGAAGCAGTTGCTTGAACGTTTGCGGGCATATGGTGTCAATATGACATATAAAGGAGCAAAACAGACAGTCGATATAAGCTCCACGTTTGCTGGGAAGACGTTTGTTTTAACAGGTACGTTGCAATCGATGTCGCGGAGTGAAGCAAAAGAAGCAATTGAGGCGTTAGGTGGAAAAGTGACAGGGAGCGTCAGTAAAAAAACAGACGTTGTTGTTGTCGGTGAAGACGCGGGATCAAAACTAGAGAAGGCGAAACAGCTTGGCATTACAATTTGGGATGAAGCGCGTTTTCTTCAAGAAATACAACAATCAAAGCAGGTGTGAACGATGAAAAAGTGGATCATATTGCTTGCTTGTATGCTTCTTACTTTGTCAGCATGCGCGCCAAAATTTAATCAAGAAGAGCAAGTAGTGCAAGAGACAGATAATAAAAAACAAAAGGCGATTATTCCAAAGTACAACATTTCTAATTCGTATTATCGTACCATTTTACCTTTTCAACCTGGAGAGGCGCGCGGGCTTGTCGTTGAAAATGTGAACACAAGATTAGATATGGATGAATTTGAACTCGGTTTAATGCGCATCGCACAAGATAAGTTTTCTCCGTCGCAATATTTATTTCAACAAGGACAATATTTAGATCGAAAAACGATTGAGTCATGGCTTAAACGAAAGCAAGGAAATGGCGAAGGGTTGAATCCTGCTCTAGGAAATACAGGGACAAATGCAGAAAAAAATAAAAAATCTCCCCTTTACATTTCACATATTTTAGAGCATAACTACTTAGTGAAAACAGAAAACGATAAAGTGAAATTAGGCGGGGTTGTCATCGGACTTGCGATGAATTCTGTTCATTACTATGAAACAGAAGAAGGATATCCACGCGAAGTAAAAATTTCAAAAAGCGATATGGAGAAGGAAGGGAAAAAAGCAGCGGCGGAAATTGTTTCTCGCTTACGTCAAATCGATGGGTTAAAGGAAGTGCCAATTGTTGTTGGTTTATTTGAGCAACAACCAAAATCGTCTATCGTTCCAGGACACTTTTTTGCGGTTGGTTATGTTGATAAGGGAGGTAACGATATTCAAGATTGGGAAAAAATAAATGAAGAATATTATGTGTTTCCATCGGATGAAGCGGAAAAAAATCATCGCGATGATTTAGTGAAATTTTTAAATTTAAAATCCGATATTGAAGAATTTTTCCCGAATTATACTGGAGTGATTGGCAGGGCGTTTTATCGCGATGACCAATTGCAACAATTGACAATTGATATTGTGATGCAGTTTTACGGAAAAACAGAAGTCATCGGATTTACGCAATATGTCACAGGTCTTCTTATGGAAAAAATGCCTGATTACATGCCGATCTCTGTTTACATTTCTTCGGTGCGTGGACCGGAGAGCATCATTATAAAAAATCCAGATCAAAATGAGCCGTTCGTTCACATCTATCAGCCATAAAAAATTTGAATATGTATGATCCATCCATTAGAATGGAATTGTGTGTATGAAAACGCTTTTGTAATTTCAACAAAGGGGGCTTACATATGGTACAACCTTACAAACATGAACCATTTACAGATTTTACAGTCGAAGCAAACAAAAAAGCGTTTGAAGAAGGGTTAAAAACGGTGCAAGCCTATCTCGGTCAAGATTATCCGCTTGTCGTTGGCGGCGAACGCATCATGACAGAAGATAAAATTGTTTCCATCAACCCAGCAAATAAAACAGAAGTTGTTGGTCGCGTAGCGAAAGCCAATAAAGATTTAGCAGAAAGAGCGATGCAAACAGCAGATGCAGCGTTTAAATGGTGGAGCAAAACGAAGCCAGAAATGCGTGCAGACATTTTATTCCGCGCTGCTGCCATCGTCCGCCGTCGTAAACATGAGTTTTCAGCATTGCTGGTGAAAGAAGCAGGAAAGCCGTGGAAAGAAGCGGATGCTGATACAGCGGAAGCGATTGATTTTATGGAATATTATGCACGTCAAATGTTGAAGTTGAAAGATGGCATTCCTGTCGAAAGCCGTCCAGGAGAAACGAACCGCTTCTTCTACATTCCGCTTGGCGTTGGCGTTGTCATTTCACCATGGAACTTCCCATTTGCGATTATGGCGGGAACAACCGTTGCCGCGCTTGTCACAGGAAATACGGTGTTGTTAAAACCAGCGAGCGCAACGCCAGTCGTAGCATATAAGTTCGTTGAAGTGCTAGAAGAAGCAGGTCTTCCAGCAGGCGTATTAAACTACATTCCAGGAAGCGGCGCAGAAGTAGGCGACTACTTAGTAGATCATCCGCGCACACGTTTCATTAGCTTTACAGGTTCGCGCGACGTCGGCATTCGCATTTACGAGCGCGCAGCGAAAGTGCATCCAGGACAAATTTGGCTCAAGCGTGTCATTGCGGAAATGGGCGGAAAAGATACAATCGTTGTCGACAAAGAAGCAGATTTAGAATTGGCGGCACAATCAATTGTTGCATCTGCTTTTGGCTTCTCTGGGCAAAAATGCTCGGCATGCTCGCGTGTCGTTGCGCTTGAAGATATATACGACCAAGTATTAAACCGCGTCGTTGAGTTAACGAAGCAATTAAAAGTCGGCAACCCTGAAGAACAAAGCACGTTTATGGGGCCGGTTATTGACCAATCGGCGTACAACAAAATTATGGAATATATCGAAATTGGTAAACAAGAAGGCAAGCTTATGACAGGCGGTGAAGGAGACGACTCGAAAGGCTTCTTCATTCAGCCAACGGTATTTGCGGATGTCGATCCGAAAGCGCGCATTATGCAAGAAGAAATTTTCGGACCTGTTGTGGCATTTACGAAAGCAAAAGACTTCGATCATGCGCTTGAAATTGCCAACAATACCGAATATGGCTTAACAGGTGCCGTCATTTCAAACAACCGCTTTAACTTAGAAAAAGCGCGTGAAGAGTTCCATGTTGGTAACCTGTACTTTAACCGCGGTTGCACAGGTGCCATCGTCGGCTATCATCCGTTCGGTGGGTTCAACATGTCTGGAACAGACTCAAAAGCAGGCGGCCCAGACTACTTACTTCTTCATATGCAAGCAAAAACGGTATCTGAAATGTTTTAATGGAAAAACCCCTCTTGGCGAAAAACGTGAAGTGACCCAGTAAAATGGGACAAGGAAAAAACACCTCCTGAATCGAATGTATAACTCACTTCGATTTGTGGAGGTGTTTGTCTTATGGGGACAAGAGTTCATTATCCAGAGGAGATCAAGTGGAAAGCTATCGAGATGAAACAAGCAGGGTATACCAACCGAGAAATTATGGAGACGTTAGGGATTAAAAATAAGACGCAGATCAAGACATGGATGAGATGGTATAAAAATGGCGAAACTCATCGGTTTTCTCAGCCTGTAGGGAAGCAATATGTATGGGGGAAAGGGGCA
>NZ_MQAD01000037.1:0-8535 GCF_001996285.1 Anoxybacillus kestanbolensis
TCCGTTCTTGTTTCCGAAGTGTTCGAGGTGTCCAACCGTGATCATTTGTGATTTTCAAACGTTTCATGCCAATTCCGCTCCTTTTGTATAGAAATATTTAGGAGCAGTATAGCCATGAAAAAAGGTGTTCATACAGAAGTCATGGTTTTAAGGTGCATGTATATAGAAATTTTTCATTACTTACATGAACATCCTGAAACGAGCTGGAACGAATATAATACGACGGTTTATATTAGACAATTTTTAGAAAAGGAAGGGATTCCATATAAAGTTTTTGATGACTGTCCAGGTATTGTTGCTGAAATGGGAAATGGAAAGCCTGTCGTTGCCGTTCGCGCCGATATGGATGCTCTATGGCAAGAGGTAGATGGCGAATTCAAGGCTAATCATTCTTGCGGACATGACGCGCATATGACAATTGTGATGGGACTTATTTTAAAATTAAAAACTTGCCACTGGGAAAGAGGAACGGTACGATTTATTTTCCAGCCTGCTGAAGAAAAGGGGAATGGCGCGATCACAATGGTGGAAAAGGGGGTTGTGGACGATGCCGATTATTTGTTTGGGGTTCATTTGCGTCCGATTGAAGAATTGCGCTTAAAACAAGCCGCACCATCGATTCGGCACGGGGCGGCCGAGTTTTTAGTCGCCAATATATACGGTTCAGATTTTCATGGTGCTAGGCCGCACCAAGGTGTGAATGCGATTGATGTTATTTCATTGATTAACTTTCAATTAAAAAATATATGTTTTTCTCCGCAGCAATCTTATTCAATAAAAATGACAAAATGTCAAGCAGGCGGCGAAAATTTTAATATTATTCCAGGCAATGGACAGTTTGCTTTAGATGTAAGAGCGGAAAGCAATCAATTATTACAGAAGATAAAGGAAAAGGTAGAAAACGTCATAAAATCTGCTAAATCTATGGGAGCTGAAATCTCATATAAGTGGATAGATTTTACTCCAGCGGCAGAAGTGTCGGCAGAGGCGGAAAATTTGCTTCGAAAAGGGATTATCGAAACATTTGGGGAAAGTGGATGCGTCTCTTCGCTTGTAACGTCAGGAAGTGATGATTTTCACTTTTATACCATTAAAAGACCACACTTAAAAGCCGCTATGTTAGGACTAGGAGCTAATCTAAAGCCAGGTTTGCATCATCCCCATATGACGTTTGATCATCCTTGTTTAATCGATGGAGTGCAAATATTAAAAACTGCAGTTATGGAAGTATTAAAAAAATGATAGGTTTTCCAACGGACATTGCCTGTCACTGTTTGAACTGTTAAAGAGGTGAGAATGAACTTCTCCCGCCTACACGTTGTTTAGAGGTGGGAGACTTGAACATGTTAAAGAATGTTGAGATCATTAGGAGGAAAAACAATGGCCGATATTTATATAAGACAATTGGTACAATGGATGAACCAGCATCGAAATGAAGAAAATGCGAAAGCGATGAAAAAATATATGCGCGACCAATTTGATTTTCTTGGCATTAGGTCACCACAGCGAAATGCATTGTTAAGAGAATTTTTAAAAGAGCATGGAAAACCACGTTTGGAAGAGTTGCCGCAAATGGTTTTAGCGCTCTGGGAACTGCCGGAAAGGGAATTTCAATATATCGCACTTACTTTGCTTGAGAAAGAAGTAAAGAAGTTATCCGATGAACATTTACCGCTAGCGGAAACACTGGTTGTCACAAAGTCATGGTGGGATACAGTTGACCCTCTTTCTACAAACATAATAGGAACCATATTAAAAAAACATCCGAAATGGATTGAACATTATACTAGAAAATGGATTCAGTCTGATCATATGTGGCTGCAACGTACCGCTATCTTGTTTCAACTAAAATATAAAAAAGAAACAGATGAACAATTGCTTTATCAGTATATTCGAATGTGCAAGGACTCAAGAGAATTTTTTATTCAAAAGGCGATTGGATGGGCGCTGCGGGAATACTCGAAAACAAATCCAGAAAGTGTGATAAGCTTCGTAGAAAGTGAACATTTGGCACCATTAAGCAAGCGTGAAGCACTCAAAATCATTAAGAAGCATGAAAGCTGATGGGGGAGAAGGGAGAAAGTGCAAAACATATAGTTACAGGGCGGATTTATCAAGAAATGGAGCAAATTTTATTAGCAGCGAAAACGTTTCGAAGCAGCCATGCGTTTCTGCAAAGAAATGGATCGGTGTGAAATATTAAAAAAATTTGATTTTTAGTTTTTTTAAAATCAATCATATAATTTGAGGCGTTGAGGTCATTTTGTCATCAGATGACCTTACATATTCGTAGTGATTCATTTTTTGTATGAATGAAAACGGTTTCTTTAGCAAGGGGGGGATGATGTATAAAATTTTGTGTAAAGCATTTTGCTAGACCAAAAGAAAAAGGTAGGGTATTCTCTGATTGGACGAAAAACATTCCAGAGAAAGGAGAACCCTACCTATGTCTAAAAGTATATCGAATATCGACTGGGCAAATCAACTGGAAAATGCCATTCGTCAGTTTGTGAAAGAAAAATTAGAGCTGATTATGCGGGAAGAAATTAAAAATTTCCTCGAAATCGAACAAGCGGACACATCCAATATGAGAAACGGCTACTATCAACTAAGAGACAGAACAAAAAAGAAGCCTCAAAGCGAGGCTTCGATTCAAAGTTGCTTCTACTTTAGAATTACACCCAGCCGCGCGCTTTCATCGCTTCTGTAATTCGTTTTAACGAAATAATGTAAGCGGCTGTGCGCAAATCGGTACTATATTCTTGCGCCGCTTCATAAACGGCGTGGAAGCTATTCACCATAATGTCCGCTAATTTCATGTTTATTTCTTTTTCGCTCCAGTAATAGTTCATCAAGTTTTGTACCCATTCGAAATAGGATACAGTCACTCCGCCGGCATTGGCGAGGATGTCTGGGATGACGAGGATGTTTTTATCAGCAAGAATGCGGTCTGCCTCCGGAGAGATTGGACCGTTTGCCGCTTCAGCGATGATTTTCGCTTGAACTCGACCGGCGTTGTTTGATGTGATCGCGTTTTCCAAAGCGGCAGGAATTAAAATGTCAACTTTCAGCTCTAATAAAGCGGAAGGATCAATTTGATATTCCACACCGTAGTCAAGCAATGAGCGATGGTCTTTCAAATATTCTACTTTCCCTAGATCCAATCCGTTCGGATCATAAATGGCGCCTTTGGAGTCGCTGACAGCGACAATTTTGCATCCAAGTTCTGAGAGCAGTCTGGAAGCGATTCTTCCCGCGTTTCCGAATCCTTGAATTGCGACAGTCGCGTCTTTTAACGGACGTCCGAGTTTTTTCATCGCTTCTTGAATGGTAATGACACAACCGCGTGCGGTTGCTTCATTTCTTCCTTTCGATCCCCCGATGATGAGCGGTTTTCCTGTAATGACTCCTGGGGAGAAAGATTGTTTGATGCGGCTGTATGTATCCATCATCCATCCCATAATTTGCGGATTTGTATAAACGTCAGGAGCAGGAATGTCTTTATCTGGGCCGATGATTTGCGAAATGGCTTCGATAAATCCACGGCTGACGCGTTCCAGTTCTCCAGGGCTTAATGTTCGTGGATCACAGACGACTCCGCCTTTTCCACCGCCGTAAGGAAGACCAACGACACCGCATTTAAACGACATCCACATCGATAATGCCTTTACTTCATCAAGTGTAACATCGGGGTGAAAGCGAATTCCTCCCTTAGTAGGACCTAAAGCATCGTTATGCTGGGAGCGGTATCCTTCGAATACCCGGATGGTACCATCATCCATTTTGACAGGGAATGATACGGAGAGGACTCGCATCGGTCTTTTTAAAACTTCAACGATGTGCAGTTCTAAACCTAGTTTCGCTGCGGCTGTTTCGATTTGCTTCTTGACAATTTCATACGGATTCAAGTTTTCCTTTGTGATAATCACATCAATTCCCCCCCACCTCTAATGATAAAATGATGCAGCATGATTTTAGACGGTAGTTTGTTTATTCGTTAGATGATTATCATACTATCATTATTTTTATATTCATTCAATATTTTTTATAAAAATTTAAAAATATGAAATTAATTCGCTAGTGTCGCATAAAAAATATCAATAGACATAATAAATTTGAATTTTCTGCAACTATATTTTTGCATAAAAAATCCTTTATAATGGTTTGGTGGTAGTAACCCTATCCAAATCCAATATAAAGGATCCACAATTATGGAGAAGTTTACACGAAAAACATCATTTGAACAATGATTTTCACCAATTCATTTCAACTTATTTGACGATATGGTGAAAGCCTATCAATTAGATTACTATACAAAGAAGCTTTATATGGCTTCATTTCTGAAATGACTGTTGTACGCTCAATAGCGAAGAAAGCTGGCAACGTCACTAAAAATCATTGATTCGAGTACGTTGCTACTGAATTTGACGAACCACAAATGGGCAGAGTTCCGAAAAACAAAATCGAGCGTGAAGCTTCACTTGCGTCTTGTATTCATGGAAAAAGGACTTATGCGACGCTAGTGATAAGCTCAAATTGAAAAATCGACATAAACAAAGAGTTTAAGTCAGATAAAAAGCGTGCTCAAATTGTTTTACATATGTCCGAAAATCAACCTGTATTTATATAGATTTTTTCTTACTGAACTATGCTAGTTTTACAACCGTTCTGCCGCGTAGTTTTCCTTTAAGGATATTCGATAATGCCTCAGGAAGTTGTTCAAGTGTGATTTCTTGTGCAATCAAATCTAGTAATTGATTCGGTTTTAAGTCGCTGGCCATTCGTTCCCAAATTTGTATTCGCAATTCCATTGGGCAATAGACAGAATCAATGCCAAGTAAGTTGACGCCGCGAAGGATAAACGGGAAGACGGTTGTTGGAACGTCTGCGCCACCTGTTAACCCGCTGACAGCTACGGAGCCGTTATATTGGATTCGGCTAAGGATCGTGGCGAGAGTTCTCCCGCCGACAGGGTCAACAGCAGCGGCCCAATATTGTTTATCTAACGGACGGATTTGTTCTGGACAGACTTCTTCGCGAGAAATGATTTCTTTTGCGCCAAGCTTGCGCAGATATTCGTGTTCGCTTTCTTTGCCCGTACTTGCAACAACGTGATAGTTTCGTTTGGCTAACATGGAAACCGCGATGCTTCCGACTCCGCCAGTGGCTCCTGTTACAAGCACTTTTCCTTTTTCAGGGGATAATCCGTTTTCTTCTAAGCGGTGGATGGACAATGCTGCCGTAAACCCTGCCGTTCCTAAAGCCATTGCTTCTTTTAATGTCAATCCTTTTGGAAGAGGGACAATCCAATCCCCAGGAATGCGGGCATATTCACTGTAGCCTCCGTAATGTGACACGCCGATTTCATAGCTCGTTGCAATGACTTCGTCTCCTTCTTTAAAGCGCGGATCCTTAGAAGAGGCGACAATACCGGCGAGATCGATACCAGGGATAAATGGATACGATTTCACAATTTTTCCATTTGGAATGCATGCTAATCCATCTTTATAGTTGACACTGGAATAAGCAACTTTAATGACAACATCTCCTTCTGGAAGGTCATCCATGGAGACGGTTTTCACATTCACTGTAAAATCTGTCTCCGTTTTGTTCACTACTAGCGCTTTGAATTGGTCCACTTGACATCCCCCATTTTGTTTTTTCATATTCTTACCTATAACGATAACAAAATTATTCTGACCGGTCAAAATATTTTTTATCAAAAATTCATGTATAATGTCGTTATGATCGAAGTTTGAGGGGTGGATTGGATGAAGAAAAAGGCAGAAGAAAGGCGAGAGCAAATTTTAAGGGCTGCTTTTCAAGCGGTTTCCGATAAAGGATACGAAACGGTGACATTGCAAGATATCGCGGATTATGCCGCTGTAAGCAAAGGGGTTACGAATTATTATTTTGAAAATAAGGAAGATGTTTTTTTAAGCTTGCTGGAATGGGTGACGGATCGGATTTATCAACATGAGCATAAAGCAGTTAGCGAGAAAACAACGGCGATCGAAAAGTTAGAGGCATACATTCATTCGGTGTTTATCGACCCAGAAAAGAATAAAAAGTTTTATAAAGTGTATCTTGACTTTATCGCACAAGCCAGCCGAAATCCACAATATCGGCAAATTAATCTTAAGTTTTACGAAAACTGTTGGAAAATCGGACGCGACATTGTTGCGCTTGGACAAGAGGAAGGAACATTTTCATCAGACATTCAGGCGGATACAGCTTCAAAAATGATTCGCTCGATCATTGATGGATGCCTCATTCAGTGGTTAATGTGTGATGAAGATC
This sequence comes from Anoxybacillus kestanbolensis, assembly GCF_001996285.1. Taxonomy (NCBI): domain Bacteria; kingdom Bacillati; phylum Bacillota; class Bacilli; order Caryophanales; family Anoxybacillaceae; genus Anoxybacillus; species Anoxybacillus kestanbolensis. The sequence continues at coordinate 6,301 of NZ_MQAD01000037.1, forward strand.
ATCTTCATGAGTTTTATAAAAATACTTGTTATGATGTTATTTTAAAATATTTAAAATAAAGAAAATCCTTCTTTGAAGTGACCCCTGTCAAGTAGACAGGGTCACTTCACTCCAGGCGAACAGTGCCTGGCACTGTTCGCCATGACAGTTTACCCATATCGTTTTTTAAGATGTGATTACTCTACAAGGTATGAAGGTTGGTTAGCTGAGAAAATTTTAATAATATTTCTAATTTAACTTGAATTTATTTATGAAAAAATAATATAATTTGTATTAAAATTATATATATTAAATATTTTTCAAAAAAATATGAGAGGTGTTTTTATGTTAAGAAAATTAGAATTTTTGCTTACTATCTTTATTTCGTTCCTTATCTTATTCCCGTCTATTTCTGTAGGTGCGACTAATATTGGCAAAGAACCATTATCTATGGTTCCTGAATCTGCATTACCGGTATTAGAAACTCAAAATAATGAATTGGCAGAAGTACATAGGTCAATAGAAAATATTTTTGGTAGTGTAGAGTCTTTTTATGAATACGGAACCCTCTATCTCAAAAAAGATGGTTCTATTGTTATCGGAATCAATAAAGAGGATAGTAAGATAAAAGAATTTAAGGAAAAAATTAAATCTGTTTCATCAAGCAATAAAGTACAGTGGAAAAAATTGACTATAGCACTAGTAGTTTGATTAAAATTGCAGAAAAAGTACAAGCAGATTTGGAAAAGCGTAAAGAAGAAAAGTCAATAGCAGAACAAACTACTATTGTTAGTGTTGACGAAGTGAACGGAAAAGTTGTTCTTGAGGTAGAGTCAATATCAGAACATATACAAAAACATTTTGAAAATCAATTTGGAGACATTTTGGTTATTAAACAAGGAATATCAGCTCATCCAGAAATTTCAAGAGAGAGAAACTGGACAAAATTAGGAGGAGGAATAGCTTTAAGTGATTATGGAGATCCTTTTGGAGTTTGTACTTCAGCAGGAATAGGAGAAAAAGATTCTAGATACTTTCTTATTACAGCTGGTCACTGTTTAAATGGTGATAAAAGTGGAGCCTATCAATATGATGTACGCGTTGGTACAGATCATACCGTAGGCAATTGGAATGGAATTGATGTCGGTTTAATTCTACTAGATAGCACAAACGAGTTGAGTCCAAGGTATGTAACAAATTATTTTTATTGGCATGCAGAAGACAATGACGACTATGATAAGAGAATCGAGGGCATAGGCACTTATTATTATAGCGGTATGTATTTATGTAAATCAGGGAATACAACTGGGGTTACATGTGGCTACCTTGAAAGTACTAGTTATAAATATGTAGACTATGCTGGTGACCAGTATGGAAGTCAAAAATTGTTAAAGATTAATAATGATAATAATACAGGCATTTTGAATTATTCATCTGGTGGTGACAGTGGAGCCATCGTGTTTGATCCTTATGCATTCTTAATTTATGGTATTCATTCTGGTGGGGAAAGTCCTGATGGAAGTACAAATCCTACCTATGGTTTATTCACAAAAATCACTGATGTAATGAACATGTATTCTACTCCTTCTGCGAGCTTCTCTATATATAAGTGATACAAATGTAAGATTTGACTAAAAGTTTTATTAGATTTTATAGAGCGTTTTGATTTTTTTTGAAATTGTTTTTTAATACTAAAACTAATCTCTATTAGTTCTGGTCAGGGGGTAGCTATGAAAAAGAAACTTCTTTGGTTTCCAATCCTATTATTGTTAATTTCTTGTTCTAAGAATGAAACAGGAAAAGAATCATCTGATTTTGTTTTATTTGAAGGGTATGTAGCGTTAAAGAAAGAGTATAACGGTAAAAGACTATTGGTTATTAATGATATTACCAAAGAGGATATCAGTAGTATGTCTCAGGACGAAATACTTAAATATGCAGCTAATCATGATAGCTTTTTATTCTATGTTGATGAGGAATATTATAAGAATATAAATGTTGGTCAAAAAATTAGAGTTTGGTATACCCCACCTGTGCAAGAGTCTAAAATTTTACAGGTTGGTGCAGAAAAGATTGAGGTGATAGATAATTAAACTAACTAAACTCACAAGTTTTCATAGCTATCCTTCTTTACAAAGGAGAAAATAAATACAACATAATTGGAGAACAGTGCCTGGCACTGTTCGATAATGAAGAAGCCGAGCATTTACGATATGTGCCGGAGCATCGGGAGTTGTATGAACGAAGAAAAGAGAC
>NZ_MQAD01000037.1:8545-29437 GCF_001996285.1 Anoxybacillus kestanbolensis
ATGGAACAAAATGGTTGTAAAACGACTGTCTTACAACCATTTTGTCAACAGTCTGAAGTGACCCCTGTCAAGTAGACAGGGTCACTTCACTCATAAAGTGTCTATTTAATACACAGCTGTGGGGTATGACACTTTACTGGAATCAGGTCAGCCCCTATTTTTGTACGACACTAATGATTAGAGGCTTTTTTATAGCGGTATTGTTGCCATTGATAACGAATAAAACACCCGATACAAAATCCGAGGATAGCGACAAATGCTGCTAACGCGACCATCGCTGTGAAGATATAGGCAACGACCATCCAGTCAGCTAAGTAACTTATTAAGCCGACAGAAAGGCAGATGACAGCAATGACTTGATTAAACTGCTGCTGCTCGGCGTCTTCTGGGACATACTCAGAAGGATGCTTCTTTAAAAACAACTTTGCCAACCGCATAACAGGATTAAAATCAAAGAATAATCCAAGCAATCCAGCAGCTAATGGAAAAGCAAGCAACCATTCTTGTCCTGACAGCCATGTTGCAACAACACTAACCACAATAAACCATTGATTGGCTCTTACAAGCGGACGGGGGATTGAACGGTTCGTTTCTTTCATTGTTTATTCCCACCTTTCTTATATGATTATATGAATTTTACTACTGTTTTGTCATTTTGTGAAGTCAATGAACATCTTTGAAAAAATGAGGATTTATTGCAAAATGGCAAAAGAAAGATTAGTGCGGTTGAAGAGGAAAGGAAGGAATTTCATGTTTCGACATATGCATCGGTCAGATGTTGTTAGGCACATTTTGAAAAAGGAAGACAGGTGTTCCGAGAATGAAATGATCATATCCAATAGTATACTTTTTAACACTATGTAAAAATAAAGTGCGTACTTTCTAAAGAAAATCATACATAGTATACTGATTGCTGTACAAGTGGTAAGCAGGTAAAAGATATGTTCGCTTGTGCAACAAACAATCAATTTTTATTAGGGGGGAAGAATTCATGCAACTACAATTAGCATTGGATCTTGTAAATATTCCTGAAGCAAAAGAACTTGTGAAAGAAGTTGAGGAGTATGTGGATATTGTAGAAATCGGTACTCCTGTTATTATTAATGAAGGCCTGAGAGCTGTTAAGGAAATTAAAGAAGCATTTCCTCATTTAACCGTTTTAGCCGACTTAAAAATCATGGATGCGGCTGCATATGAAGTCATGAAAGCATCCGAAGCTGGCGCGGACATTATCACGATCCTTGGAGTGGCTGAAGATATGTCAATCAAGGGGGCCGTTGAAGAAGCTAGAAAACAAGGAAAAAAAATCTTGGTTGACATGATCGGTGTTAAAAATTTAGAAGAACGCGCTAAAGAAGTGGATGAGTTTGGTGTAGACTATATTTGTGTACACACAGGATACGATCTTCAAGCAGTCGGAAAAGATTCTCTTGAAGAACTTCACACAATTAAGCGTGTTGTGAAAAATGCGAAAACAGCCATCGCCGGCGGCATTAAATTAGACACGCTGCCAGAAGTCATTAAAGCAAAACCGGATCTTATCGTTGTCGGCGGCGGTATTACCGGCCAAAAAGATAAACGAGCTGCAGCTGCTGAAATGAAAAAAATGATCCAACAAGGTGAATGAAATTATGCAGACTACACAATATTTAGCGGAAATCATAAAAGAGTTAAATCGCACAGTCGATTTAATCGCTGATGAAGAAGCTGAAAAATTGGTAAAAGGGATTCTTGAGGCAAAGAAAATTTTTGTAGCTGGTGCAGGCAGATCTGGATTTATGTCCAAATCTTTTGCGATGCGAATGATGCATATGGGTTTAGACGCCTATGTAGTAGGAGAAACGATAACCCCTAACCTGGAACAAGATGACATTTTAATCATCGGCTCCGGTTCAGGAGAAACGAAAACGTTAGTTTCCATGGCTGAGAAAGCTAAACGCTTAGGCGCGACAGTAGCGCTTGTTACGATTTTCCCTGAATCAACCATCGGACAATTAGCTGATATTACTGTTAAATTACCTGGTTCACCGAAAGACCAATCAGACAGCGGATATAAAACGATCCAGCCAATGGGTTCACTATTTGAGCAAACTCTCTTATTATTCTATGATGCGATCATATTGAGATGCATGGAGAAAAAAGGATTGGACTCCAATACGATGTTTAAAAGACATGCCAATCTTGAATAGTGTAAGGAGTCCTAATCATCATTTTAAGTCCTAGCCAAAATTTTAAACTAATTCAAGTAATTGATCAAACTGAATTTTCACCTCAATAAACAAAGAACAAAAAGGCCGCAAAGCGTTTCTTAAAGGAAGCGTTTTGCGGTCTTTTCATTAGAGTCGTGCGAAGTATGAGATGTCTTACCTTTTCATGAAAATGCGCCTTCGTGTTAGATTGAGAAGTAAAAACTGCTCATAAATATTTTGTGTCTATATGATCATCGACAATCAGTGCAACATGTCGTTTAAATCAAAAAGGCGTCCCCATAGGAGAACGCCTTAACAAACGATTTTATTTGTTTAATAACTTAATAAATTCACGCATAAACGCTGGTAAATCCGGCCATGCATGAGCAGATACGAAATTGTTATCAACATGAGTTGGCTCAGATACATAGTTGGCGCCAATTGCTTCTACACCTGGCTTGCAGGCAATATATGCAGTCATGCTGCGCCCTTTCATAATATCAGGAAGGGTTTCTAATACAAGTGAAGCATGGCAAATCGCCGCAACTGGTTTGTTCGCTTCAAAGAAATGGCGTACAATTTTTGGCAAGTTTTCATCGAGGCGGATGTATTCTGGCGCACGTCCTCCCGGAATAATGAGCGCATCGTACTGTGTTGGATCGATTTCTGCAAACGATGCATGTGCATCAATGAGATAGCCTGGCTTTTCTACAAAAGTATCCCAATCAGCGAAATCGTGGACAACTGTATGCAGTTTCTTTTTCTTCGGAGCAGCGATTGTAACATCAAAATCTTCCTCTAACAAACGGTAATACGGATAATAAATCTCCAAAGCTTCCACCGCATCTCCTGTAACAATTAACACTTTTTTGCTCATATGAACAACCTCCTTCATTACTATGATATATTTATAGAAAGAATTTTAACAAACAAAGTGTACTGTCACTATTTGAATTGATAAAGGATTTTTTAGTTTTTTGAATTTGGACTTTTGAAATTAAATGAATACGATGTTAGTACATTAAATGCTTAAAAGAGGTACCGTATTTTTTGTTTCAAGATTTTCAACCATTTCATACCAAGCCTTTGGCTTGTTTGATAAGACAGAATAATATCGTTTCAAAAACTTCACAACAAGCTCCGCTGGAAGTTCATTTACGTTATCATCCATCGGAAGGAAACAAAGGTCGAGTCCAGTTACAGCCTCTCCATCGTTGTTCCAAGACGGATGAACATAAGGGAAATCAAGACGCTTATAACCAAGATGAGACAATACTTCACGGCGGACATATGGATCCATCGGCTTAATTCCGCCAAATTCATAATGTTCCACCCGATAAGGATCATAAATTTCCGCAAACATGCCAAATAACTGCTTTCCGTTTGCTGCGGCCCAAGCGTTCAAATCTTCTAGCCTCTTTTGCGCTAAAAATCGGCCGATGCCAAGTCCTGGTTGGCCAATGATCGTGAAGTCTGTCATTGCGACATTTAAATCTTCATAATAGCGGTACTCTGTCGCACCTACGACATTCCCTTCATGAACAGCAACACACACACGAATTCCCGGATCTTCAAGAGGCTCTTTCCAAAGATCGAATGCTAATACTTCTTCAGGAGGAAATACCTCTTGCATCAATTCGTGCATTTTTTTAAACAAAGGGTCTTCAATACTCGTAATTCTCCGATATTCCATGTTCATCATTCTCCTTGTTCAGATTTTGTTGTATAAAAAGGATTTTTCCATTCCATCAACGCCGCGTAGTTACAAGACTCTTCATCCTCTAAATAGTTAGCAACCACTTGAACAGGGGTACGGCCACAGCGAAGCAGGAAAGTAATAACAGGGTCCTTTAATTCTCCTTTGACGACTGCTTCGAGGTATTGTTCTGCCGTCATCTCATCAGCTTTTTTATGATAGCCGGGCATTCTTCCTCCGCCTAACAGACGTTCTAATCCCAATTGAACGACGACTTCATACATGGATAACATTAGCCATTTTCCTAATCCTAATTTGCGATAAGCAGGACGCACGCCAATATCGACTACATAGAGCGTATTTCCATTTGGATTATGGTTGCGAATATATCCATTATCGGTAATTTCTTCCCATGTATGATCCGGATGATTCGGATCAAAGTCAACAATCAATCCTGTCATCGATCCAGCAATTTCGCCATCGACCTCTACACATAAGGCTCCTTCTGGAAAGAGAGTAACATGGTTTTTCAGCTGTTCCGTGTTCCACCATAATTCAGATGGGAATGGCGGTGGGAAACTTTCTTGCTGGATGCGGATTAAGCCGGGAAAGTCCTTTTCTTCATAATTTCGAATGACCGCAGGAACAGGCCGATCTTGGTCAAAGACGTAAAATTCTTTTCGATACATTTTTCTCCCTCCTTTAAGAGCGTTAGTCTTACCTTATTTCCAGTCCGGATAGAGATCGGTGCGACGATCGCGCCATGTAGTGACGGAACCGCTTTCGCGAACTTGATATAACAGTTCTAAATCGAGATCAGCGGTTACAATCATATCATGATTGATTTCCCCTTCGACTAAGATGCCGCGCGGAGGGAATGGAATATCGTTCGGTGTAATCACCGCTGCTTGCCCAAAATTCGCCCGCATAAAGTCAACCGTCGGAAGGGAACCTACTGTACCAGTCGTGACAACATAGACTTGATTTTCGATGGCTCTTGCATGGCTTGTGTAACGGACACGATGGAATCCGTGACGATCATCCGTGCAAGAAGGACAGAAAATAACATCAGCACCTCTCGCTTTAGCCATGCGAACAATTTCTGGAAACTCAATGTCATAGCACGTCAACATGGCAATCGTTCCTTTTTCAGTCTCAAACACTTGCAGGCCATCGCCAGGCGACATGTTCCATTCCTTTACTTCCGTAGGAGTAATGTGGAGCTTTGCCTGTTCTGCGACTCTTCCATCTGGATAGAACAAATGAGCCACATTGTATAATCGGTCACCTTTACGGATGACATGTGTTCCTCCAATAATATGCATCTTTGTCTTCTTTGCTAAATCTATAAATAAAGACCGATATTGTTCAGTAAAATCAGGAAGCTCTTGAATCGTCAAAGGCTGTCCTTGTTCATTGCCAATGGACATGAGCTGAGTAGTAAAAAATTCTGGGAATAAAACAAAATCTGCATCAAATTCTTGAGCTGTTTTAATATAATGCTCCACTTGATTAGCAAATTCTTCAAAAGAATTTATCGTATGGAGATGATATTGAACGGCTGAAACTCTTAGTTTCATAAGCCTCCTCCTTTCTTGTCATCAGTCTTAAAAAATTTTACCCCATTCATGTTATTAATATCCATGATATTGATATTATTAAGCACATCATTCGCTTTAACAAGTACACACTTTCATGTAACATAGTGTAAAAAAGTATACTAAAAGGGAATATAAAGAATTAAGTGAGGAGAGTCATCAATGTATATACGTAAAAAACGGGCAGCAGACCATTTATAAAGATGCTGCCCGTTTTTTGATGACTATATGCCTCTACAAGGTTTAGCGCTCCAATAAAAACATAACGATATTGAAATAAAGGAAGATGAGAAGGCCGTTTTCGAGCTTTCAAAGGAGAGAGCGTTTTTTATTTGGTGGACTCATTGATTTTTACTTGGCCCTTCACGACCGTCTCCATATAATTTTTACCCCACTCATACATAGCATCGAGAATTGGCATTAGACTTTTTCCATGTTCAGTCAGTGAATATTCTACTTTTGGAGGAACTACTGGATAGACTTTGCGTTCAACAATAAGGTCTGCTTCCAGTTCTCGCAGCTGGTTAACAAGCATTCGTTGGGTGATCCCCGGCATGAGAGCCTTTAGCTCGCCAAACCGCTTCGTCCCACCTTTTCCTAGATGCCATAAAATAAGCATTTTCCATTTACCGCCAATAACAGCAAGTGTCAATTCTTTTTCACAGTTATACATTTTGCCACAAACATGTCCCATTTATTCCACCTCCATTCTCTATTATAAACCAATAGTATACTTTTTATCACTACATGATAATAAAGTGCGTACTTCTAAAATAGGATTATACGGATTATACTAGCGTCTGTAAAACAAAACGTAAGCATAGGAGGGGACAACATGAATCGTTTTACTATTCCGCGCGATATTTATTTCGGAGAGAATGCTCTCGATGTCTTGAAAACGTTGGAAGGATCAAAAGCTGTTCTCGTCATTGGTGGTAGCTCCGTCAAGAAAAATGGGAATCTTGATGAAATTCAACAACTTCTTTCAGAAGCCAATATAGAAACAACCGTAATCGAGGGGATTACGACGGAACCGACGACCCAAATGGTCAAAAAAGGCGTACGTGTTCTTAATGATTTTCAGCCTGACTGGGTAATTGGAATTGGCGGCGGATCGGTAATGGATGCGGCGAAAGCGATGTGGCTGTTCTATGAGCATCCGGAATTGACATTCGAAGAAGCGACTCGTCCATTTAGCTTGCCGCGATTGCGTACAAAAGCAAAATTCGTGGGAATTCCAACTACAAGCGGAAGCGCATCTGAAATCTCCAATTTATCAGTGATTACCGATGCGGAAACAGGTGTCAAATATCCGCTGGCTGATTTCGAATTGACGCCAGATATGGCCATTATCGATCCGGTTATGGTTCAATCCATGCCGAAGCATGTGATAGCTTACAGCGGAATGGACGCGATTACACACAGCATTGAAGCATATGTAGCCAAGCCTCGTACCATTTTCACGGATTCGCTGGCGATTGAAGCAGCTGGAGTACTTAAAGAAAATCTTCTTGCTTCTTACCAGGGAGATCGAAAAGCTCGTGAGCAAGTCCATTATGCTCAGGCGATGGCCGGAATGGCATTTGCTAATGCCGTACTAGGAAACGTGCACAGTCTTTCGCATAAAAGCGGTCCAACGTTTAACATTCCACACGGATGTGCCAATGCGATTTATTTACCATATGTGATTCAATTTAACCGCACAGTAGTCGAGGACCGTTATGCTGCCATTGCCAAACGACTTGGCCTGAAGGGTGAAAACAATAAAGAATTGGTGGATTCACTCATTGCTTGGATTCGTGACTTGAATCGCGAGATGAACATTCCAAATACGCTTCAAGAATATGGGGTATCCGAGGAGATGTTCCATGCACACGTGGATGAAATGGCAGCCAATGCCGTGCAAGATCCATGCACAAGCACGAATCCGCGTGAAACATCGGTAGAAGAAATGAAAAAATTATACATCGCAGCGTTTTATGGTCTGGATGTTAACTTCTAATCGGCACGTACCATCAAAATTTCTTATCAAAGATAAAAAGATCGGATTCCATTTGAATCTGATCTTTTTATCTCACTGTATTCAAAAATTTTCGGTTTAGAAAATGTTTCGAAAGGATGGGGGAATGAAAATTGGATTCTATGACCTTTGTCTTGTTTGGAGCAACAGGGGATTTAGCGAAAAGAAAAATTTTTCCTGCATTATATCATTTATTTCTCGATCAAAAAATGCCTCATTCGTTTTCCATTATTGGTTTAGGTAGAAGAGAATGGTCGGATGATGACTTTCAAACACATGTGGCACATTCATTAAAAACATTTTCTACACGTTTCATCAATGACCGTTCCAAAATGGAAGAATTTCTCCGTGCATTTCGTTATACTTCTTTAGATGTAACGGATATGGAAGGGTATAAAAAGATATTGGAAATTGTTCAGCAACGTGAAAAAGAGTTGAATATTCCTGAAAACCGCATGTTTTATTTATCTGTTGCGCCAGAGTTTTTTGATGTAATTACGTCGAACATTAAGGAAAGTGGATTAGGCTCCACAAAAGGTTGGAAACGTCTGATTATCGAAAAGCCGTTTGGGCACGATTTGAGATCCGCTCAAGATTTAAATAAAAAGTTAAGTCAAGCTTTTGAAGAAGAGGAAATTTATCGAGTGGACCATTACCTTGGAAAGCCGATGGTCCAAAATCTTGAAGCCTTAAAATTTGCCAACCCTTTGTTTCAATCGTTATGGAACAATCAGTATATAGCGAATGTACAAATTACGGCTAGTGAAACGGTTGGGGTAGAAGAGAGAGCGGGGTATTATGACCAGGCAGGGGCCATTCGCGATATGTTCCAAAATCATATGTTGCAATTGTTGATGATGACAGCCATGCACCTGCCAAAACGGATCAGCGCAAAAGACATCCGCGACGAAAAAAGAAAAATCATCGAATCTCTTCGCCCATTACAAAAAGAAGAAGTAGGTTTACATGTCGTTCGCGGCCAATATGGTCCTGGAGAAATCTTTGGTAAACCAGTTGTTGGATATAAAGAAGAGCCTGGAATTGCTGCTTCTTCAACAACAGATACATTTGTTGCGGCTCGCTTGTGGATTGATGATGAGTTTTGGAGTGGGGTGCCATTTTATCTCCGTACGGGGAAAAGAATGAAGGAAAAATCTACTCGTATTGTGATTGAGTTTAAAAATCCATTAAAGGAATGGTACTTGCAAAAAAATGAGGAAACGGCTCCTAATCTTTTAGTGATTGAAATCAGTCCGAATGAGGGTGTTACGTTGCAATTAAATAGTAAAAATATATTAAACAATGGAAAAATCGAGCCTATTCATATGCATTTTTCAACTAATGAGAAAAATGTACCTGAAGCCTATGAAGTGTTAATTTTTGATGCTTTGCGAGGCGATTCGACTTTCTTTGCTCATTGGAAAGAAGTTGAACTCTCTTGGAAGTGGGTACAGCCTGTTTTAGAGGCATTTGAGGGAAATCTCCTTCCCCTTCATTCGTATCGTTCAGGTTCAATGGGGCCAGAGGCTTCTCATCGGTTACTGGAAGAGGACGGATTCAATTGGTGGTAGTTGCGAATGATCTTGTCGAACTTCATTCTCATCATTAGAAAATATCATTTCTAAATGGAACTATAGATTAGCTGTGCATATATACGTATAAAATGTGAATAATGTCGAAAGGTTAAATCAGTTCGAGGAGGGCAATGAACATGAAAGTCGGGTTAATCGGTTTAGGGAAAATGGGATTAAACTTAGGTAAAAATCTCATTGACCATAAACATGAAGTAGTGGCGTTCGATGTAAATGCAAATGCGGTTGAAGAAATAAAAAAATACGGCGCTAAAGGTGTATCAAGCTTAGAGGAACTCGTTTTATCATTAGAAAATCCAAGAATTGTTTGGCTCATGGTTCCGCACAATGTTGTTGATTCGGTTATTCGTGAGATTATCCCATTTTTAAGCAAAGGAGACATTGTAATTGATGGTGGAAATTCTCATTATAAGGAATCGATTCGTCGTTACAACCAGTTAAAAGAAGCTGGGATTCGTTTTATGGATGCCGGGACTTCTGGCGGGGTGGAAGGTGCTCGGAACGGAGCATGCTACATGGTTGGAGGAGATCCTGAAGCTTGGAGCATTGTCGAGCCTCTTTTCCGGGATACGGCTGTAGAAAATGGGTATTTATATGCAGGAAAAGCAGGCAGCGGCCACTTTTTAAAAATGGTTCACAATGGGATTGAATACGGGATGATGGCTGCCATTGGTGAAGGATTTGAAATATTAGAGAAAAGCGAATTCGATTATGACTATGAAAAAGTAGCAAGAGTATGGAATAACGGTTCGGTTATTCGTTCATGGCTTATGGAATTAACAGAACGCGCCTTTTCTAAAGATGCAAAATTAGAGGAAATCAAAGGAATTATGCATTCTTCCGGTGAAGGAAAATGGACAGTCGAAACGGCTTTAGATTTACAAACAGCCACTCCTGTCATCGCTATGTCCTTATTGATGCGTTATCGTTCATTAGAAACAGATACATTTACAGGTAAAGTAGTAGCAGCTTTACGCAACGAATTTGGCGGACATGCTGTAGAAAAAAATGAGAAAAAATAAATTGGTATTATGTCAAGAAAATAGACACGTAAAATCGAGAAAAACTTTAAAACCCTACTACCGCACTTCGTTTGGTGGCCTCTTGAGAAGGAGAACGGTTTGGTAAACCCTTCCCCTCCTCAAGAGGAAAGATGCCCCTTATATCGTGACTTTGTGGAGAGAAGAGTTCACTGCTTTTTGCCTTGCTGGACGAGCATAGAAAAAAGGACAACTTTTTTGTAGAATGAAAGTATTCACAAAAAATGAAGATAGAGGGGAAACGTTAATGAAAAAAACGGTTCGTGTCGTAGGGGCAGTGATATTTGATGATCAAAATCGTGTGTTGTGTGCACTTCGGTCGCATACGATGTCACTCCCTAACCTTTGGGAATTTCCGGGTGGGAAAGTTGAAAAAGGGGAGAAGGAGGAAGAAACATTAGTCAGGGAAATTCATGAGGAATTAGGATGTACGATTGAAGTACATGGAAAAATTGAAGAAGTGCATTACGAATATCCTCAAGTTATTGTCCATTTACTGACATATAAAGCGACAATTATTGAGGGAGAACCGCAAGCGAAAGAACATGCTGAATTAAGATGGGTGCCGCTTCGAGATTTAAAATCTCTTGAATGGGCACCCGCTGATATTCCGACTGTAGATGCTTTATTAGCGAATCAAGTCAATATATAAATCTTCCGGCACGGGATGATGTAGTCGCCATGTGATACTCATCGGCTTATCTCCATAGCTCGACACATAATCGACTTCACCGAGATAAGTAAACGGCAATGTCATTCCGTGCATTTCTTCAAACTTTCGAACAAATAGATGAATATGGATTCCAAGTTCTTTATGATGAATAAAATTTTGTCCGACAGAAGAATGATGAGACGTTTGATTTTGGCTTTGCCAATGAAAATGCTTTTGGTCAAGAAAATAATCTTTGTAATGTAAATGTTCTTTCACTCTTTCTGATTTATTTAAATTAACGAACAGTAAATAATGGTTTCTAACTTTACTTACTCCTTCTCGCCACGATCCTTCTTTTACTCCTGCTTCAAATAAGAAAATTAAATCATTTCTCGTATAGTTTTGATAAAGAGTAAGCTTTTCTCCTTTAGCTAAAAATCGTTCAGGACGATACGTTCTCCTAAATTCAATGAGTCCGTAGTCGATACGATCTTTGATGTAATTGAAAAACTGTGTATCTTCAGTTAAAGCAAGAATGTCATCATTCAAGATGAATTGCTGGCCATTTCGTTGTCCAAACGACCATTTTTGTTTTTTATATGGCAATGATAGGCGATCCATCGATTGTATAATCATCTGTTCATGTTTTTCTAACGGCACATCTACGGCAAACTTTTTGGCAAGTTGTTTTACGACATCTTCACAAGATACGACTTTTTGTAAAAAAGCTAGCTGCAAAATGACAAAATCGTACGGCCATTTGATCGGGAGTTGGTTTTCTAGTCGTTCAACGCACTCACACATCAATGGGTAGTGTAAAATCATTTGGTCAAGCTCGTTTATATCATTCATTTTTTCTTTTGTTTTGACCCATGAACGATACTTATATATGAAAAACGTTAAGCTTGGCGATTGTTCGTAATATAAAAAATCTAATATTTCTGGTGAGCGCCCAAGCTCATTTTTAAACTGTTGATATAGCATTTTTAACATATCCGTTGAATTCATTTTAATAGAGTCAATACGGTCTAAAATTTCCCTTTGTGTTACTGGATCTAGATCAACGTATGCGCCGCCTGGTAGATCGGCAAATTCGTGTGTAATTGCAACACGGAGGGAATCTTTATCAAACGCTTTGTCGTTCAGTTGCCCAGCGAGAGCGAGCGGAATCATAAACGATTTTTGGTAATTTCCTACAAAATCCAAAATCGTCACAAACTCTTTTCCTTTTACTTTTCTTAGTCCTCTTCCTAATTGTTGAATAAATACAGTCGATGATTCGGTAGGTCTTAAAAATAATAAAAGATTTAAACTTGGAATATCAATTCCTTCGTTAAAAATGTTAACAGTAAAGATGAATTCAAGTGGATCGTCTGGATTTTCTAGTCTCTTTATAATCTGTTCACGATATTCCACGCTATGTTCACCAGTTAAGTATGTTGTGCAATATCCGCGTTTATTAAATTGTTCGCTCATATATTTTGCATGATCGATATTTACACAAAAAGCGAGCCCGACGATACGATCGCCGTCATAACTATACGTACGAATCATTTCAATAATAAAATCTGTTCGTTCGTTTGTTTTTAAAGCTTTCACAAGCAGCGCTTCATCAAACATACCGTTTTTTAATGGAATTTGACTATAGTCTACCGTACGATCTGAAATACCAAAGTAGTGAAATGGTGCGAGCAACTGTGCGTCTAGAGCCTCTCTTAAACGTATTTCATATACAACGTTATGGTCACAAATTGCTAAAACGTCTCTGCCATCCATTCTTTCCGGTGTTGCTGTTAAACCAAGCAAAAATTTCGGCTGGAAATAACGAATCACTTTTTGATACGTAGGTGCTTCGGCATGATGAAATTCATCGATAATGATATAGTCAAATTCATGTTGCTCAAAATGTTGCAACGTTTCGTCTTTAGAGAGTGATTGAACGGTACTAAATAAATACGGTTTATCGAATTGTTTCACTGTCCCTGTAATTTTCCCAAATAGACGGTCATTTCCTATCACATGTTTAAATGTTTCAATTGCCTTATCTAACAATTCTTCACGATGAGCGATAAATAAAAGCTTTTTTGGATCATATGCTTTGACGTCAAAAGCGGCTAAATACGTTTTTCCAGTTCCAGTAGCAGCGATAATGACGCCTTTTGTGTTACCACTTTTTCTTGTATGTTCAAGGTTTTTTAATGCTTTTTTTTTGCATATCGTTCGGCTTCACACTTGATGTAACGATATATTCTCCTTTCGGCTCAGCAGCTAAAGGTTCGCTTTCTTTTCTTATTGTTTGTTGTTCGTATTTTTGGATAAATGCATGATCAAGAGAAATCGCATCTGTATGATTCCATATTTTCTCAAAAATTTGCTTTGTATGCTCATAAATTGGTAAAAAGCTTGTATCGGGTAGCTTTACATTTAGCTCATGTCCGTTAATGAGGGCTGAGTGCGAAATATTTGACGAGCCTATGATTACTGTATTTAATCCTGAACGTCGATGGAACATGTATGCTTTCGTATGAAAAGAATGTTGTTGCGTATCGATTATTTTTACTTGTACGTTCGAAAATTGCATGAGTTTTTTGAGTGCTTTTGGTTCTGTAATGCTTAGATAGGTCGATGTGATGATGCGTACAGGAATACGTTCTTTTTCAAGCATAAGTAGTGGACGAATCAATAATTGCAACCCTGACATTCGGATAAAGCTAACCATAAAATCGACAGAATCAGCTGTCAGCATTTCATATTTTAATGTTTTAAAAAAGTTTTTCATTGTATGTTTATCGTTATATAGTAAATGTAATCTAGATAGGAAAAAGTCCTCTATAATTGGTATTTCTCGTTGTCCGTACGTGTATGTAATCATAGAGAGTGGCAAGGAAAAAGAATCTTCGTTATTTGATACTAAAGTAGAAATGTGTTTCGTTAGTTGAATAATTTCATCAAAACGGTTCTCTTCTGCCAAACTTTTTAACTTATGAGCGAGCTGTTTAGCGGAATGAAGAACGAGAACTTCAATGTAATCTTTCGGTGATAGACGTTGTATGACACTTGTATCAGGATATTGTTTAGCAAGAAGTTGCAATTCTTCGAAAAAGCTTTTTTCCATCAATAAAAACCACCTAACGCATTTTTTATAAAATTTTACCATGATTTGTGTGGCATTTCTATCGTTATATCGAGATGACGTGATTGAAGTGAAACATTCAATATTCTTTTTTTCTTCGCATGTTGTATCGTGTTTCATCTTCAATTTTTCACTATCGAATTAAACGAACAAAATTGACGTCATGCATTCCCAAACAGCACGATGAAAGAAAATAGGATATACTAATACATACAACCATCATTCGAATATTTCATGCGGGGAGGAAATATGTTGAACGCCAACTGGAACTTTGATAATAGCTATGCTCGTTTACCTGAGCGATTTTTTACGAGGATGCGTCCAACGCCTGTTCGTGATCCGAAGCTTGTTGTGCTCAATCGTTCGCTTGCGGAGGAGCTTGGATTAAATAGAGAGGCTTTGGCGAGTGAAGAAGGAGTGGCGGTGTTTGCGGGAAATCGTGTGCCGGACGGGGCGGAGCCTTTGGCGCAGGCGTATGCCGGACATCAGTTTGGATATTTTAATATGCTTGGCGATGGGCGTGCCATTTTGCTTGGGGAACATGTGACGCCAAGTGGAGAACGGGTGGATATTCAGCTAAAAGGTTCAGGGCGGACACCGTATTCGCGTGGTGGGGATGGTCGAGCGGCGCTTGGACCGATGCTTCGTGAGTATATCATTAGTGAGGCAATGCATGCGCTCGGTATTCCGACGACGAGAAGTTTAGCGGTCGTGACGACAGGGGAAGTTGTGATGCGAGAGACGGAACTTCCGGGAGCGATTTTGACGCGCGTGGCTGCGAGCCATGTACGTGTCGGGACGTTTCAATATGCGGCGCGTTTTTTATCTAAAGAGGAATTGCAAGCGTTAGCCGACTATGCGATCAAGCGACATTATCCGAACGGGGAACATGCGTCCAACCGCTATGTTTTTTTACTTGAAGAAGTGATGAAAAAGCAGGCGGCACTTGTGGCGAAATGGCAATTGGTCGGGTTTATTCATGGGGTGATGAACACCGATAATATGACGATTAGCGGAGAGACGATTGATTACGGACCGTGTGCGTTTATGGACGTATACGATCTGAAGACGGTGTTTAGTTCGATTGATACTCAAGGGCGGTATGCGTACGGAAATCAGCCATATATCGCTGGATGGAACATCGCCCGTTTTGCAGAAAGTGTACTACCGCTTTTACATGACGAAGAGGAAAAAGCAATCGAGATTGCGCAAAAAGTCATTGAACAATTTCCAGCATTGTATGAAACGTATTGGTTACAAGGAATGCGCGCGAAGCTCGGGCTTTGGACGGAAGAGGCGAAAGATAAAAAGCTGATTGGAGAGCTTCTTCATTTGATGTACACGCATCGCCTCGATTATACGAATACGTTTCGGGCGTTGACATTAGAGGAATGGCATTTTTGCGAACAAGAACTTCGCGACTGGTATACACGTTGGCAACAAAGAATCGCCCGTCAAGGCGTAACAAAAGATGAAGTGTATGAACGAATGCGGCAAAACAACCCGGCGATCATTCCGCGCAACTATCGGGTCGAAGAAGCGCTGACGGCGGCGGTTGAACGCGGGGATTATACGGTCATGGAGCAGTTGCTTCATGCGTTGCAACATCCGTATGCATACACGAAAGAACAAGAACAATATGCTATACCTCCTGAGCCGTCTGACCGACCGTATCGGACGTTTTGTGGGACGTAAATAAGGGGAACGGTGCTTTGTAATAAATACTAAGAATGGAGAGAAATAAAGTCAACTACCCCCACTTAGCTAACGCTTGAAGCGAGGGCTTGCAACTCCCCAGAAGTGCGAGCGGACTTTGTCCTCCTTCCTTGACTTGGGGTTGCATCAAGGGGCAGGTTGACAACTGCCCAACGATGCAGGTCATGCCTACATCGTTACCGATTCTCTCAGTTTGTCTGTTGGCAGTACTTGGCTTCCACACACAACAGACGGACATACGCTCGATGTTTTACGGTTACAACGTTTCCTGTAACCAACTCCATACATCGAGTAGCAGTTATTGGAGTGCCTTTATTTAACGGTTTTCTCCACGCCTTTATTATCTCATACACAAAAGAAAGGGGGAACGCGCATTCCTCTCCCACTTACTCTCTTTGGTCGTTGAAGTGGGAGTCTCCTGCGCGAAATAGGATGAAAAAACTAGCATGGGTAGTCCTTTTGATTATGTTTACTGTTTATGGATGTACGTCACAAGGTAATACGCAACAACAAGAAAAAGAACAGCTTGCACAACTAGAAGTCGTTTTTCAAACAACGCCCCAAACCATTTATGTTGATGAACCAGCCACACTTCAAGTGACAGTTACAGATGGGAAGAAGCCGATTGAACAGGCGAGTGATGTCCAGTTTGAAATAAGACGAAAAGGAGAAGAGCACGACGAGATGATTCCAGCTCGTCATCAAGGAAACGGTGTATACGTCGTTGAAAAAACATTTGGGGCGGATGGTGTATATGTAGTGACGTACCATGTGACAGCGAATCATTTGCACCGTATGGAAAAAAATGAAGTTCGTGTTGAGCAAAAACAAGGAGCGACAACGAAAACACCAACGCAATCTAATGATGCACATACACACCATCATGTACATATGACACTTTCACCAAAAGAAGCAAAACAAAATGAACGAACGATGTTTCAAGTACAAATGCTATCGGATGGAAAACCTTTAACAGATGCACAAGTAACAATGGAGTATTGGAGAGGAGGAGACAAGAAGCATACATATGTCACAATGAATGAAAAGGGAAACGGGATGTATGTTTCGGAAGTTTTATTCGCATTTTCGGGAACGTATCAGTTTCGTGTGCACGTAATTAAGGAAGAGCTTCATGATCATCAAGTGTTTTCCGTTGAAGTAAAATAAGAAGGCGCCGAGTGACGCCTTCTTTTAATCTACTTTTAACACGACGCGACCGTTAATTTGTCCTTTTAACATGCGGTCGAACACGTCGTTAATGTTTTCAAGCGGTTGTACTTCGACAATCGTTTTTACTTTTCCTTCTGCTGCAAATTGAAGTGCCTCTTGTAAGTCTTTGCGCGTACCAACGATGGAACCGATAATTTTTACTCCATTTAAAACGGTATCGAAAATTGGAATAGGTATTTCTTCAGGTGGCAATCCGACAAGTACGCAAGCACCACCGCGACGAATGGATTTGTAGGCGGATTCAAACGCAGCTTTTGAAACAGCTGTGACGACAGTCGCATGCACACCGCCCACTTTTTCTTTTATCCATTGTGCTGCATCATCATGTTTCGGATTGACGACAAGATCTGCACCAAGTTGTTTAGCAAGCTCAAGTTTTTCATCACCTAAATCGACAGCCACGACGTTTAATCCCATCGCTTTTGCATATTGAACAGCGACGTGTCCAAGCCCGCCGATACCGTAAATCGCTACCCATTCACCTGGTTTTGTACCTGTTACTTTTAAAGCTTTATATGTTGTTACGCCAGCGCAAAAGATTGGAGCAGCTTCTTCAAATGATAAGTTATCAGGAATTTTCACGACATAATCAGCTGCAGCACGACAATATTCAGCGTAACCACCGTCAACCGAATATCCAGCGTTTTGTTGATGCTCACACAATGTTTCTTGTCCGCTTAAGCAATAGTCACAATGACCGCAGGCGGAATAAAGCCAAGGGATACCGACGCGATCTCCAACTTTTAAATGCGTCACTCCAGGGCCGACTTCTTCGATGACACCGACGCCTTCATGTCCAGGAATGAGTGGTAGTTTTGGTTTTACAGGCCAGTCGCCATGTGCGGCATGCAAGTCTGTATGGCATACCCCGCACGCTTTAATGCGCACTAATACTTCCCCGTATGAGATCTTAGGTTTTTCCACTTCTTTCACTTGTAACGGCTCTTTAAATTGTTCCACAACTGCAGCTTTCATGATTATAATCCTCCTTCTAGGCAAAAAAGGACTTTTTGGTCTGTACATATGTAATGTAGCATGCATTTAACTTGTGAAAAATATCGCAAATAAAATGTTCAAAAAAATGAAAAATATTTTTGGATAAAAAGTTAAAAATTTTGTTTGGGCGTTGACATCATATAAAGTTTCCGTTTTAGTCATATAGTGAAGAAATCATGTCCGCAGCTACATCGTTAGCTGAAATGGCCGAGAAATTAAGAAGTGAAGTGGCGAAGTTTAGAGTGTAGTACGAGTTACGAGGTTAGGAAAGAAGGTGTCCCGACATTCGGACACCTTCTTCGTCTCTTAAGATTTTCTCTTTTTACTTTGGCGAATGCCAGCCGCTTCGGCGCGAGCTTGTGCCTCTAAGTCTTCATGATCGGCAAATTCGGCAGAAAACTCGACATCATAACCGTCTGATTTCATCGTCTTTGGCACTTGTGGCATCGTTGACTTGTTTTTGTCTCTGGCTTTTTGACCGCGTGAACGCCCCATATGTGTCGCCTCCTTTTCATTCATGTCGCTACTAGCATGTGACGAATAGCGAAAAAAATGAATGGAGAATGTTGTTAATGGCGTGCGTGCTTGGCGGTGAATCCTCCAGCTTGATCGGCACGCTTAAAGTCGCGGGCATAGGTCACTTCTTGTGCTCTAGAGAGCGTACTTTTTGTTTTATCGCGTTTCTTTTTGTCAGACATATGTATCCCTCGCTTTTTTCAAATGTAGCGTTAACATTATGAACAGAAAAATAAAAAATTATCCAAATAAAAAACCTGTTCGTACAGAACAGGTTACGCTTCTTTTAATTGTTGTTCATCGTCAAGTTTTTGTTGGCGCATCGCATATAGTGTATAGTTATCCTTTGAAATTTCATATAAGTTATATATGTCTTCACCTTGATTAATTTCTTCCCATAACCGTTTTCTCGTTTCATTAGCAAGGGTGACATAAGGAAGTTTTTCAGCAGCTTTTGTGGAGCGGACGTTAACTTTGCGAATGCGCATGAAGATCGTGTTGATGGAACGTTCATAAAACAGTTCGTTAAAGAAGGCGTCTTTGGCGAGTTGGTTATATCCTTTGCCGTGATACGGTTTTCCGAGCCATGTGCCTAAAAAGCCTGCGCCATCTTCAATATCGAATAAGTTAATCGTTCCAATCGGATTGCCCCACTCATCTAAAATGGTGCGTGAGATTAGTTCCCCGCGTTCTTCCGCTTCAATTGTTTGCTTTGTGATGAACAAAAATTCTTCATATGAATATGCTTTATGGCGCACGAAAGGGAAGACGTCTGGGTGCACCATAAGCTCGTATAACGCTTGACAATCTTGCAGTTCGCGTTTTTTAAGCATCGTATCTCCCTCCATTCACGAGGGCAGTCGACCATAGGGAACGAGCCACCCTCGAAATTTTTTAATTTATGCAAATCAAAAAATTTCGGGGTGGGAATCGAACCCACTAGAACCAGCGCACTGCTGGTGGCGCACCATTTGCCTTCCCTTACTGTCGCATACATATATAGTTTTTTGTATATAACCTTTTATATCATACTTGAAATGATGTGAAAAATAAATAGTTTTTTTATTAATTTTTCTTGTATATTATTTCCCCGTTTATCATGGTGAATATAGGAGTTGCGAGATAGTGAAACGGATGGTGATTCCAAACGACAATGTCAGCATCTTTTCCGGTTTCAAGACTTCCGACACGATCGTCCACCCCTAAATTACGTGCCGGCAAAATGGTAATGCCTTCGAGCGCTTTTTGTTCATCGAGCCCTTCGCGAACAGCAATCGCAGCGCAAATAGGTAAGTATTGAATAGGTGTGTATGGATGATCTGTTGTGATAGAGACGTGAACGCCTACGTCGGATAAAATTTTATATGTTTTCCAACTTTTGTTTTTCAATTCTACTTTCGATCGACGTGTTAGTGTTGGTCCGACCGAAACTTGTAAATCTCGTCCTTGTAGTTCTTCAGCAATGAGATGCCCTGCGGTACAATGTTCGATGCGTAAGTCAAGCCCGAATTCATCTGCAAAACGGATGGCGGATAAAATGTCATCGGCGCGATGGGCGTGAACACGGATCGGAATGTCACGATTTAACGCTTGAATAATGGGGATGGTGCGAAAATCGTGCGGCCAAGCGCTATACCTCGCGTTGTAAAACGTTTCGCGAAGCATTCCCATAATGCCCATGCGCGTGAGCGATTCTTTATTCCCTTGACTATGCATGCGTTTCGGATTTTCACCGAGGGCAATTTTTAAACCGGCTGGTTGTTTGATGATCATGTTTGCGGCGTTTTTTCCATGCGTTTTAATGACTGCCGTCGTTCCACCGATGACATTTGCGCTTCCGGGCATAATATGAACCGTTGTAATCCCATGTTCGATTGCATCGCGAAAACCGGGATCGAGTGGATATACGCTATCAATGGCACGTACATGTGGGGTCATCGTTTCAATCGTTTCGTTTGCGTCGTTGCCCGCCCATCCCGTTCCTTCGTCATATAAACCAAGGTGTGTATGAACGTCGATAAAACCTGGAAAGACGTATTTTCCTGAGACATCGATTACTTCGGTTTGCTCATCAGCGAGAAGATTATAGCCGATTTCTGCAATTTTTCCGTTTTCAATACGTACATCCGCTCCTTTCATGGGAGGAGATGTAATTGGATATACTGTACCATATTTTAATAGTTTACTTCGCATGTCAATCCGTTACAGAAAACTTACAAGACTTTAAAAAAGTCTATGTTTCCTTCCTTGTTCATCGCGCCCGATTTTGCCGAAGCTACTCTCGTTTCTTTGGCGCTCCGAAGTCAAGTTTCTTGATGTTTTCCGTTTTTCTGTAACGGTATTCACCTCCCTCTGTTTCAACTTTATTCTTTTCATACTTCCGCAATAGTCCTCGCCTTTTGCTTATGATTGGGCAGAAGCATGACTTTGTACGTGCGAATCATCTTCTCCCAGCCCCTTTTTGACTTTTTTCACATAAAATGATCATCAGATTTTTATAAATATTTATACATT
>NZ_MQAD01000038.1:0-55527 GCF_001996285.1 Anoxybacillus kestanbolensis
CAGGATCAAACTCTCCATAGAAAGTTCATATCTCTAGCTTCTTTACGCTTTTCGCTTCGTTCAGTTTTCAAGGAACATCTCTTTGTCAAACAACGACTTCAGCATTTTAACACTTTTTTCACTTATCGTCAACCACATTTTTCGTTGCTGACGACGTTTATTAATTTAACATACATTTTATTTTGTTGTCAACATTATTTTTAAAAAAAAATGTTCTCGTTTATTCGTTGATCATATCATGTTATTTCTTGCATAAGATGGTCATAAAAAGGACAAGGGGGGACAAATGTTGAAGTTTTTTTATATACTCGACGGAAAAGAAATAAAAAAATGGCTTCTCATCATATCAATTGCCTTCGTCACAGCTTCGATTTTTTACATTCAACAGCTTGCAAGTGAGTTTGTATTTTCCACTGACCCTGGGCCGAAAGCCATTTACAAAGTTGAAAATAAAAACAATGAGCTCGCATTGACATTTGATATTAGTTGGGGAGAAACAAATGCGATACCTGTTTTAAACGTGCTAAAAAAACATGGAGTGAAAGCTACATTTTTTCTATCTGCTTCTTGGGCTGAACGTCACCCACGCATCGTAAAAAAAATCGTAGATGATGGACACGAGATCGGGAGTATGGGTTATGAGTACAAAAACTATACTGAACTAGAGAGAGGGAAAATTATTCGTGACTTAGCTCAAGCTAAAAAAGTGTTTGATACGTTAGGCATTAAACATACCCCTTTCCTACGCGTGCCGACAGGAAATTTTAATAAAAACGTTTTGAAAGTTGTTCATTCTTTTGGTCATACTGTTGTTCATTGGAGTGTTGATTCAAAAGACTGGCTTAATCCTGGCGTAAATGTCATTGTTGAAAATGTGACAAAAAACGCAAAAGGCGGAGATATTGTGTTACTTCATGCATCAGACTCAGCGAAGCAAACCGCTCATGCATTAGAGCAAATTATCGTTTGGATGAAAAAAGAAGGATATAAAAGTGTGACCATATCCGATCTTGTCAATAACGCTCATATAAAAAGTAAAGAAATAAAATGAGGCAGCAAGCCTCATTTTATTTCCGCAAAAGTCGATGCAATGTAAGCAACTGATACGCATTACAAATCAATAACGGAAACAACATTAAATACAACCAATTTTCTTCGTTGATCCGCAATACCGGAAACCACTCAATCACCGTTACAACAACCATAAAAAATAACGCAGGAACAAACGCTTCTTTATTTGTCTCACGCATTTTTACATAGGCTACAACGAGTCCAAACAAAAAAATCAATAAAGCAACGAGTACATAGCTGACGATCGATTCGCCTTCTTTCGCAAACAGTTGGTAGCGAAAATAAACGAGATCAAATAAAACAAAAGCAATGAGAACAATTTGTACCGCATTCCATAGTCCGACAGATCGGAAAATTCCAAGTCCAAAACGATGAATCGTTAAGTATGCAAAAAAGCCCATTTGACTAATGACGCTAAAAATGAAACCTACACCAATAAGCCAAACGAGAACAGATAAAATTTCTTTTATCTCAAACGATGTGAAAAGATGTGCGTATTCATTCCATTTCACAACAAAGCCAACAATCCCCGTGCTTATTCCGCCGACAAACAACGTAGAAAAAAATAATTGAACCCACTTTCGACTGTTCACTTATGCAACCTCCACTTCTCAATATCCCTTTCAAAATTCTATCAACGAAATAAGAAAAATGCTAGCGAATATTTTTTCAAAGAACATTGAATATTAACAGTAAGGAAATTTGTTGAAAGGGGCCCTTGATGATGAATCGAACACTTTTGCTCCTCGTGTTTAGTTACGTATTAATGATGACAGGGTGTGCCCAGCAAGAAAAAACTCCTGCGCAACCCGATTACGACCAAACGAAAAAAATGGTCGTTGATATTTTAAAAACAGACGAAGGAAAAAAAGCAATTCAAGAAGTGATGAGTGATGAAAAAGTCAAACAACAGCTTGTTATGGATCAACAAATTGTAAAAAAAACTATCGAAGAAACATTAACCTCTGAAAAAGGAAAAGCGTTTTGGAAAAAAACTTTTGAAGACCCAAAGTTCGCGCAAAGTTTCGCGAAAAGCATGCAGGAAGAGCATGAAAAATTATTAAAAGCGTTAATGAAAGATCCTGAATATCAAGCTATGATTGTAGACATTATGCAAAACCCAGAAATGAAAAAATTAATACAAACAGAAATGAAAAACAAAGATTTTCGAGCTCACTTACAAAAAGTCATTACAGAAACATTCAACAGCCCGTTATTTAAAGCAAAAATTGAAGACATCCTCATCAAAGCAGCAGAAGAAATGCAAGGCGATAAGAAAAAATCGGATCAAGAAGGATCAAGTGAAGATCAAACAGCATGAGGGGCGACTAAGCCCCTCACCGTAATTTCGCAATAATTTTTTTAGCAATATCCATATATACTTTTCCAATTGGATGATCTTCACCATATATAGAAGGAGCAAAATCCTCGTCATTCCAATCCGGTTGCCCAAGCGGCAATTGCCCAAGTAAATCCGTCTGCAATTCTTCCGCTAATTTTTGGCCGCCCCCTTTTCCGAAAATATATTCTTTTTCACCGGTTGTTTTACTTTCAAAATAAGACATATTTTCGATAACACCAACAACTTCGTGATTCGTCCGAACGGCCATCGCCCCCGCTCTCGCTGCAACAAAAGCAGCCGTTGGGTGAGGAGTTGTTACGATGATTTCTTTCGATGTTGGGAGCATTGTATGCACATCTAACGCTACATCCCCTGTACCTGGTGGTAAATCTAATAATAAGTAGTCTAATTCTCCCCATTCCACTTCGTCAAAAAAGTTTTTTAACATTTTCCCAAGCATCGGTCCACGCCAAATAACCGGCGAGTTATCTTCTACAAAAAACCCCATCGAAATCACTTTTACACCGAAACGTTCAACGGGAATAATTTTTTCTCCACGAACAACCGGACGTTCTGTAATGCCCATCATATCCGGTACACTAAATCCATAAATATCTGCGTCAATTAACCCAACTTTTTTCCCAAGCCGAGCAAGCGAAACGGCTAAATTGACGGATACGGTTGATTTTCCTACCCCTCCTTTTCCGCTCGCAATCGCTAAATAAATCGGTTCATTTGTTGTACGTTCTTCTTCAAACGGCAATTGGGCAAAACGAAGCCCCACAGAAGACGCTCCTGCGTCTTTTAAACGTTGCACAACGGTTTGTTGCACTTGAAGTTGTTCTGCCGTTCCTGTTTTCGCTAAAGCAATTTTTACACTTACTAGCCCTTTTTCTTTATTTATTTTAACTTCTTGAATTGCACCTGTTTCTTTAAACGTTTTTTTCAAAAAAGGGTCGTAAATCGTTTCGAGTAGCTCCACAACTTGTTTTTCTGTCAACATTGCACCTCACCAATCCTTATGTATTCGATTTCACACTTTCAATATAACATAATTTTCTGGATAAAAAAATGAATCCTTCTCACTCAGAAGGATCACGTTCATTTGATACGTAACGTAAAATGCCTTTGTAAATCGAAGCCGCTAACTTTTCCTGATACGATGAAGACGCTAGTAGTTTTCGTTCTTCCTCGTTTGATAAAAAACCAATTTCAACTAAAGCCCCTGGCTTTTTAGCCATTTTTAATAAATATACCGTTTGAATGGGCTTCGCCAATCGATGTGTATTTTCCAAATTGACACGTAGCTCTTGTTGAATAAACTTAGCTAATCTTGCATTTTCCTCTAGTGAAGGATAGTAAAAAACTTGTGCGCCTCTCCACTTCGGCGAGGGGATGGCATTTAAGTGAATACTAATGAAAAAATCTGCCTCTGACTCATTAACAAACTGCACTCGCCGTTGTAAGTCTTCTATTTTTCTTCGGCTATATCCTCTTGTCTGTTCGCTAGCTAAATCATGATCTCCTTCTCTTGTCATTTGAACAAGCGCACCTTGTTGTTGCAAATAATCGCGTAATTTCAACGCCACATGTAGCGCGATTTCTTTCTCCAAAACGTCTCCTCCAACCGCTCCCCCATCAGGTCCTCCATGCCCCGGATCAAGAACAATAATTTTTCCTGATAACGGTAAGCTCCATGCTTTCCAAGAGCGATCATGAAGGACATAAAACTGTAAAAAAAGGACAAAAACAATGGAAAAAATAATAATACGTATTTTCATCCCTTCTCCTCCCCACTATTTATGTTATATGGGACAAGGGAGGAATTTAGAACAATTACTTTAAACGAAGACGTTTGCGACGCAATCCTTTTTCGACTCCTTCTTTCCACCATCCATCTATGTAACGGGCGCATACATCGTACAAGTCATCTCCGTATTGCTTCATATGCTCATACAATTCATAAATAAGTTGCGTATATTCATCAGTACAACGTCTTTTCACTGTTTCCGTTGATTCACCATAATATATAAAACGACTATAATGTACTCCGATCAAATATGCTTCAATCGCCACATCAATACATATTGTTTCAATACATTCAGAAATAACAATGTATCGCTTCCAATACGTGCGCGTACGTTCCCACAGTTCACGATAAGAAAGATCGCGCAATGCATTTCGTTCATCAATCAGTTGCTTTTCTACCTTTTTTACCGTAAACGACGTAAGTATTCCCAACTTTTTATCCCTCCTCACACATATTGTCCACGTAAGAAGGAGAGATATACAAAAAAATCTCGGCAAATAATTGCCGAGATTTTTGAATTAACGTTTTGAGAATTGTGGTGCACGACGAGCGCCTTTAAGACCGTATTTCTTACGCTCTTTCACACGAGAGTCGCGCGTTAATAATCCTGCACGCTTTAATGTTTGACGATATTCAGGGTCAACTTGCAACAACGCACGAGCGATACCGTGACGAATTGCGCCTGCTTGACCTGTAAATCCACCGCCGCTTACGTTTACTAACACATCATAGCTACCGAATGTTTCTGTTAAAACAAGCGGTTGTTTTACAACTTCAACTAACGATTCATATGGAACATAATCACGAATGTCACGACCATTTACGATAATACGTCCTTCACCTGGAACGAGACGCACACGCGCAACTGAACTTTTGCGACGGCCTGTGCCGTAGTATTGTACCTGTGCCAAAATAATGCCCTCCTTTAATCAATTATCCACGAAGTTCGTAAACTTCTGGTTTTTGTGCTTGATGCGGATGTTCACTTCCACGGTAAACGTGCAATTTTTTGAACATTTGACGACCAAGGCTACCTTTTGGAAGCATGCCACGAATTGCTCTTTCAAGCATTTGCTCTGGATAATTTGTGCGCATTTCAAGCGCTGTTCTTACTTTTAATCCGCCTGGATGTAAGCTGTGACGGTAGTATAATTTGTTTGTTAATTTTTTACCTGTTAATTCAACTTTCTCTGCGTTGATGATGATCACATGATCACCAGTGTCAACATGCGGTGTGTAAGTTGGTTTATGTTTACCGCGCAAAATTGCAGCAACTTCACTAGCAAGACGTCCTAACGTTTTGCCTTCTGCATCAACAACGTACCATTTACGTTCTACTTCATTTGGCTTCGCCATATACGTACGCATTTGTTTTCCCTCCTAAAATAAAAAATGAACAAGCGATATTTATTTCAACACGATTAATTTCCGGGGCTAATCGTGGGTTTAAAATACATACCATATGATATAATATCTCTTTCAACACCCAATGTCAAGAAAATGTTACACCTGGATTAGTTGTCATACGAAACGTGCCACAAATAAAGACCGTGACCTGGGGCTGTCTTTCCCGCAACGCTTCGATTTTTCTGTTCCAAAATTGTTTTGATCTCTTCTGCGCATCGTTCTCCGCGCCCGACTTCTAGCACTGTTCCAACGATAATGCGAACCATATTGTATAAAAAGCCATTGCCAACGAGACGGAAGATAAGCTCTTCTCCTTCCTGAACAACTTCCGCTTCATAAATTGTACGAACTTTATCGTCCACTTCTGTTTTTGCTGAACAAAAACTCGTGAAATCGTGCGTTCCGATTAAATAACGAAGGGCTTCATTCATCGCTGGGACACTAACATCATACGGATGGTGATAGACGTAATGGCGTAAAAATACGTTTTTCTCTCCTATCCAGACACGGTAACGATATTCTTTCTTTTTCACACTAAACCGCGCATGAAAAGAAGAAGGTACCTCGCTTGCTTCTTTCACAATGACGTCATCGGGAAGAAGAGCGTTTAATGCTTTTGGCCATCTTTCATCTGGGATCATAAGGGGTGTATCAAAATGAATGACTTGTCCATATGCATGGACCGTAGCGTCCGTCCGTCCTGACGCATATACGCGAACAAATTGCCCCTTATGAATGATCGAAAGCGCACGCTCAAGCTCTCCTTGTACCGTTCGCTTTTGTTGTTGAATTTGGTACCCCGCAAAATGCGTACCATCGTACGCAATAGTGCATTTGATTCTTCTCATGATGTTCGCTCCTTTTTATGAACGAAGTAACCATAGCAAAATAGCCAATAGGCCAAGCAAAAGCATAAAAGCTGTATCTATTCGTCTCCATGTTAACTCGCGCCATTTTGTTCGATTTCGGCCGCCCCGATATCCGCGTACTTCCATGGCAATAGCCAGCTCTTCTGCTCGTTTAAAGGAGCTAATGAATAGCGGAACGAGCAACGCCGTCATCGCCTTCATCCGTTCTGATAGCGGTCCGCTTGAAAAATCGACACCGCGGGCCGTTTGAGCTTTCATAATTTTTTCGGTTTCTTCCATCAATGTTGGGATAAAGCGAAGAGAAATCGACATCATTAACGCTAATTCATGCACAGGTATATTCCACTTTTTTAACGGTGAAAGCAACGACTCCATACCATCTGTCACTTCAATCGGCGTCGTCGTTAACGTCACTAGCGTTGTAACAACAATGAGAAGTAAAAAGCGCAACGAAATAAACGTCCCCTGTTGAATCGCTTTATCGTACACTTCGATCCCAAGCCATTGGAAAACGATCTCCCCTTCTTTTGTTAACAATACATGAAGAAGAAATGTGAATACGATAATCCATAAAACTGGCTTTAACCCTTTCACCATAAATGAAAATGGGATGCGTGATAAAAGCAACAACACACATGTGAAGAAGGTCAACAATCCGTATGTCCAGCCGTTGTTAGCAAGAAACACAATGAATACATATATAAACATGAACAACAATTTCGTGCGTGGATCAAGACGATGAATAAGAGAATCTCCGGGAACATATTTTCCAATAATCATACTGTTCATCATATGCGCTTCACCTTATTAAATAACGTTTGTAAGTTTGTAACGACATCTTCTATCGTCAAACATGGGGTGTGAAACTGCACACCGAATTTTTGTTCGATTGCCCGCTGAAACAAAACTGTTTCGGGGACATCTAACCCAAGGTTTATTAAATCATCGACGTGTTGGAAAATATGTTCAGGTGTTCCTCTTCGCACAATCGTTCCTTGATGCATCACGATAATGTCATCCGCATAACGTGCTGCCTCTTCCATGCTATGTGTAACAAGCACAATCGTCATTCCTTTTTGTCGTTGGAGTTGTGCAAACATATCCATCATTTCTTTTCGCCCACGAGGATCTAACCCTGCAGTAGGTTCATCTAACACGAGTACCTCTGGGCCCATTGCTAGCACACCCGCAATAGCCACCCGACGCATTTGCCCACCGCTCAAAGCAAATGGGGATTTATGTCGCACGTCTTCTGGCAATCCGACAAGCGCTAACCACTCACTAACGCGAGCTTTCGCCTCCTCTTCTGTCATTCCAAAGTTCATCGGTCCAAAACAAATATCTTTTTCTACTGTCTCTTCAAATAGTTGATGTTCAGGAAATTGAAACACAATGCCCACTTTTTTCCTTAAAGGCTTTAACTGTTTTTCTTTTTTTCCTGCTGTAATTGTACAATTACCAAGATGAACCGTCCCTTTTGTCGGTTGAAGTAAGCCATTTAAATGTTGTAAAAAGGTGGATTTTCCTGATCCGGTATGACCGATTACCGCAACATACGAGCCACTACGAATGTTAACATGAATATCGTACAGCGCCCGCTTCTCAAAAGGGGTATTTATTTGGTAGCGATGTTCGACATCGCGGAATACAATGTCCATAATTCACTCACCAACCCCTCTATTGTCAAATGATCGGTTGTAATCGGAATACGATCGTCCTTCAACCGTTGACTTAGTTGCATCGAAAACGGTAAGTCTAACCCCATTTCTTCTAACTTCGTCCCATGCGCAAAAATATGTTTAGGTGTTCCCTCTAGTGCGATCCTTCCTTTATTCATGACAATCACTCGGTCGGCTTTTGCCACTTCATTTAAGTCATGAGTAATTGAAATAACCGTCATATCGTGTTCACAACGAAGTGATTGGATCACTTGAAGCACTTCTTTTTTGCCATTCGGATCAAGCATCGATGTTGCCTCATCTAAAATAATGATATTTGGTTGAAGAGCAATGGCGCTTGCGATCGCCACACGTTGTTTTTGTCCACCTGATAGACGATGTGGTTCGTCATTCATGAAATTTTCCATACCTACTTTTTGTAACGCTTCTTTTATGCGCTTTTCCATTTCATGTTTTGGTACGCCGCGATTTTCAAGACCGAAGGCAACATCATCTTGAACAGTCGTTCCAACAAACTGGTTATCTGGATTTTGAAATACAATACCTAATCGCTCACGTACGTCCCATACCGTTTCGTCATTTAATGGAATCCCACATACGTGAATCGTGCCGCTTGTCGGTGGTAGCAATCCAATTAACAACTTTGCAAGCGTGGACTTCCCTGAGCCATTATGTCCGACAATCGTTACCCATTCGCCTTTGTGCACTTGAAACGACACGTTTTGCAGGGCATGTGTTTGTTCATTTGCATATTGAAAACTCACATGTTCTACACGTACTGCAACTTCCACGTCTCTCTCCTCATCTCTTCTGAATTTTCTTACTCTCTACTCTACTACAAAAAAGAAAACAAAAAAAGGGCATAGATCCAGTTCAAAAACTGTCTCGCCCTTGTAAAAACGTATTAAACTAGTTCAATAATAACCATTGGCGCACCGTCACCACGGCGTGGTCCAAGTTTCATAATGCGCGTATAACCACCTTGACGGTCTTGGTAACGAGGTGCGATGTCGCTAAACAATTTTTGAATCGCATCTTGACCTGTTTCTGTGTTTGCGACTTCTTTGCGTACGAATGCAGCCGCTTGACGACGTGCGTGCAAATCGCCGCGCTTTCCTAATGTAATCATTTTTTCTACAACAGACCGCAACTCTTTTGCACGAGCTTCTGTTGTTTCAATTCGCTCATTAATGATTAAGTCTGTCACTAAGTCACGAAGCAATGCTTTACGTTGAGAGCTTGTGCGTCCTAATTTTCTGTAAGACATGTGATGTCCCTCCTTTATTTCACTTTTAACATGAAAATGCCTAGTTAACCAAACGCTTAACTAGTCATCTTTACGTAAGCTTAATCCTAGCTCTTCTAACTTCGCCTTTACTTCTTCAAGCGACTTGCGGCCTAAGTTGCGCACTTTCATCATATCTTCCTCTGTTTTTTGCGCAAGCTCTTGTACTGTATTAATGCCAGCACGCTTTAAGCAGTTGTACGAACGAACAGAAAGATCAAGCTCTTCAATTGTCATCTCGAGCACTTTTTCTTTTTGATCTTCTTCTTTTTCGATCATGATTTCAGCGTGTTGCGCTTCATCTGTTAAGTTCACAAAAATGTTTAAGTGCTCTGTTAAAATTTTTGCCCCTAGTGAGATTGCTTCTTTCGGGCCGATGCTACCATCTGTCCACACGTCGATCGTTAACTTGTCGTAATTTGTCATTTGACCGACGCGCGTATTTTCGACTTGGTACGATACGCGCGATACCGGCGTATAAATGGAATCGATCGGGATAACACCTATCGGTTGATCCTCGCGCTTGTTAGCGTCAGCTGGTGTGTACCCACGTCCGCGTTTTGCTGTCATTCTCATCCGTAAACGACCGTCTTTTGCTAATGTAGCAATCTGAAGGTCTGGATTGAGAATTTCTACATCGCTATCGTGAGTAATGTCGGCAGCTGTAACGACTCCTTCACCCTGTACATCAATCTCAAGCGTCTTTTCTTCGTCCGAATAAATTTTTAGCGCTAGCTTTTTAATGTTTAAAATGATCGTTGTTACATCTTCCACGACGCCATCAATTGTTGAAAACTCGTGCAATACACCATCTATTTGAACAGATGTTACAGCGGCACCAGGGAGTGAGGATAACAGGATACGACGTAAGGAGTTACCCAAAGTTGTACCATATCCACGCTCAAGTGGTTCAACGACGAATTTGCCATATTTGGCATCCTCGCTGATTTCAACCGTTTCGATTTTCGGCTTTTCAATTTCCAGCATTCCTTTAACCCTCCTTCAAAACGTCGAAACCCCGATTAAACCGATGACAGCTCAATCGAAATTCCCCCATGAATAAGTTCCCGAATGTGCACAACAACTGTTTTTCATTTCCCTGTAAGAATGACTATATCCCATTATTGACACATACGCAAATTCTATACAGAGAAATTAAACACGACGACGTTTTGGCGGACGGCATCCGTTATGTGGAACCGGTGTAACATCTTTAATTGCTGTAATTTCTAATCCAGCCGCTTGAAGTGCACGAATCGCTGCTTCACGACCAGCACCTGGACCTTTTACGTTTACTTCAACAGTTTTCATGCCATGCTCCATTGATGCTTTTGCAGCAGCTTCTGCAGCCATTTGTGCAGCGAACGGAGTTGACTTACGAGAGCCTTTAAAGCCTAACGCACCTGCACTTGACCAAGAAATTGCATTTCCATGAACGTCTGTAATTGTGACGATTGTGTTGTTAAAAGTCGAACGGATATGAGCAATACCAGATTCAATGTTCTTTTTTACACGACGTTTACGCGTATTCGTTTTACGTGCCATTCGTTCATGAACCTCCTTTACTTAATTATTTTTTCTTGTTCGCTACTGTACGACGTGGACCTTTACGTGTACGAGCGTTGTTTTTCGTATTTTGGCCACGAACTGGCAATCCGCGACGATGACGAAGACCACGATAGCAACCGATCTCCATTAAACGTTTAATGTTTAAAGATACTTCGCGACGAAGATCTCCTTCTACTTTCAAACGATCTACGATTTCACGAATTTTCCCTAATTCTTCTTCTGTTAAGTCGCGAACGCGAGTGTCTTCAGATACGCCAGCCTCTGCTAAGATTTTTTGTGCAGTTGCTTTACCGATTCCGTAAATGTATGTTAATGAAATGACTACACGTTTGTCACGAGGAATATCTACACCTGCAATACGTGCCATGATTTGTACACCTCCTCAAGTTTTATCCTTGTTTTTGCTTATGCTTTGGATTTTCGCAAATAACCATAACTTTTCCGCGTCTGCGAATAACTTTGCATTTTTCGCAAATCGGTTTTACAGATGGTCTAACTTTCATGAGAACTTACCTCCTTGTTCGTGCGGAGTGTTATTTATATCGATACGTAATTCTTCCACGTGTTAAATCGTAAGGTGATAACTCAACTGTTACTTTATCACCCGGTAAAATGCGAATAAAATGCATGCGAATTTTACCTGAAACGTGAGCTAAAACGGTATGACCATTTTCAAGTTCCACTCGGAACATCGCATTCGGCAACGTTTCAACGACTGTACCTTCCACTTCAATTACATCGTCTTTCGCCATTGAACGGCTCTCCCTTCTTTTTTGAAATGAGTAACATGTTCAACTAACACGACCAGTTTACAGCTTACGATGCGCATCCGCAAAGAAGGTTAAAGCGTTCAAAGTGTTGTTAAAATTTCATATCCCGCCTCAGTAATCGCAATCGTATGTTCAAAATGAGCACAAAGCTTGCCATCTACTGTGACGACTGTCCAATTATCTTCTAACGTGCGAACATAACGGGTTCCTGCATTCACCATCGGCTCAATGCACAGAACCATGCCTGGCTTTAACCGCGGTCCCTTATTTGGCGGACCGTAATGTGGGATTTGCGGATCTTCATGTAAGTCTTGACCAATTCCATGTCCGACATACTCACGCACAACGGAAAAGTTATGCGCCTCAACGTATGTTTGGATCGCATGGGAAATGTTCGTTAACCGTGCGCCAGGTTTCGCTTCTTCCAATCCACGATACAATGACTGCTCTGTCACTTCTAAAAGCTTTTTCGCCTCTTCTGAAATGGCTCCGACTGGATATGTCCACGCCGAATCACCATGGTATCCATTGTACTTTGCGCCAATGTCGATGCTAATAATGTCTCCTTCGCGAAGCACACGGTCTCCCGGAACGCCATGAACGAGTTCTTCGTTTACGGACGTACAAATGCTCCCTTGGAATCCATTATATCCTTTAAACGAAGGAATTGCATCATGTTTACGAATGAACGTTTCAGCAATATGATCGAGCTCTCTTGTCGTTATGCCTGGCTCGATATATTTTTGTAATTCTTGATGAGTTAAGGCAACAATTCGGCCAGCTTCACGCATAATTTCAATTTCGCGTGGGGTTTTGCAAATGATCATTATTGTAAGCCCCCAAGTAATTCACAAATGTCAGCAAACACTTGATCGATATGTTGTTGTCCGTTAATGTTGCGCAAGTACCCTTTTGCTTCATAAAAATCGAGCAACGGCTGCGCTTGTTTCATATTAACTTCAAGACGATTTGCTACGGTCGCTTCATTATCATCTGCACGTTGATACAACTCTCCGCCACATTTATCGCAAACACCTGCTTGAGCTGGCGGATTGAATACGAGATGATATGTTGCGCCACATTCTTTACAAATGCGTCTGCCTGTTAAACGTTCCATCAAAATGCTTTTATCTACTTCAATGTTAATGACGTAATCAATCGAACGATTTAACTGTTGAAGAAGTGTTTCTAACGCTTCTGCTTGAGCGACCGTTCTTGGAAAACCGTCAAGCAAAAATCCGTTTTGGCAATCGTCCTTGCTTAATCGCTCACGAACAATGCCGATTGTCACTTCATCTGGAACAAGATCGCCACGATCCATGTACGACTTCGCCTGTAAACCGAGCTCTGTCCCTTCTTTGATCGCTGCTCGAAACATATCCCCAGTAGAAATGTGAGGAATTTTGTATTTCTCAACGATTTTTTCTGCCTGTGTCCCTTTTCCGGCACCCGGCAGTCCCATCAATACTAAATTCATCAATTTCTCCCCCTCAGCTCTGTATGAGGTAGAGGGAATAAAATTCCCAACACCTCTTTTTATTTAATAAAGCCTTTATAATGGCGCTTCACTAATTGGCTTTCTAGCTGCTTCATCGTCTCTAAAGCAACGCCGACGACGATTAGCAAGCTCGTTCCTCCAATTTGAGCAGAAGGCGGCAGTTTAGCGAACTCGATAAAGAAGACAGGAAGAACAGCGATTGCTGCTAAAAATAGAGCTCCGACGAAAGTTAATCGATACAAAACGCGTGTAATGAATTCTTGCGTGTTCTTTCCTGGACGAATGCCTGGAATATAACCACCTTGCTTTTTCAAATTGTCCGCCATTTGTTCTGGATTAACTTGAACAAACGCATAAAAATACGTAAAGGCAACAATTA
Source organism: Anoxybacillus kestanbolensis (assembly GCF_001996285.1). Taxonomy (NCBI): domain Bacteria; kingdom Bacillati; phylum Bacillota; class Bacilli; order Caryophanales; family Anoxybacillaceae; genus Anoxybacillus; species Anoxybacillus kestanbolensis. The sequence goes on from NZ_MQAD01000038.1 coordinate 13,680, forward strand.
AAGCGACGTATATGATCATCCCAACTGGTTGCGTGTAGTCAAAAACTTTTTTAATCCATAATGTTACATCATTCGAGCCGAAAAACGATGCAATCGTCGGTGGAGTAATAATAAACGACACCGCAAAAATAACCGGTATGACACCTGCCGGATTCACTTTTAACGGAATGTGCGTCGAATGACCACCTACTGGACTACGTCCTTCTAATCGCTTCGCATATTGAATCGGAATTTTCCGAAACGCTTGTTGAATATAAATGACGCCAACAATGACCGCTACAACTGCTAAAGCGATTAACGCTACTGTCACGATACGTAAAAACAGCTGGTCACCAGCGTTTTCAAATTGTTGAACGTAAATTTGATTGAGTGTCACCGGAATGCTAGAAACGATCCCTGCAAAAATTAATACTGATATACCGTTTCCAACACCTTTGGCTGTAATTTGCTCACCGAGCCACATTAAAAAGGCTGTTCCAGCTGTTAAAACGAGCGCAATAAGCAAATATGTCGAGATGCCTGGGTTTTTAATAAGCATACCACCAGACATATTATGAAAGCCGTACGACATAGCGAACGCTTGGATAAAACCAAGCACAATTGTAAAGTAACGAGTAAACTGAGCAAGCTTACGGCGGCCTACTTCTCCTTGTTTCGACCATTCCGTAAATTTAGGAACAACATCCATCTGTAATAACTGTACGATGATAGATGCTGTAATGTATGGCATGACGCCCATCGCAAAAATAGAAAAGTTTTGTAGAGCGCCACCACCGAAAGTGTTCAATACGCCAAAAGCATTGAACTGGTCTTGCATTTTTAGTACGTCTGCATTCACGCCCGGCACAGGAATAAACGTACCGATGCGAAATACAATGAGCATAAGAAGGGTGAATACAATTTTTCTTCTTATATCACCCACGCGCATAAAATTGGAGATTGTTCGAAACATTAAATCACCTCAGTCGTACCGCCAGCAGCTTCGATCGCTTCTTTTGCAGAAGCAGAGAATTTATGAGCTTTTACTGTTAATTTTTTTGTGAGCTCACCGTTTCCAAGAACTTTGATGCCTGCTTTCAATTTGCTTACTACGCCTGTTTCAAGCAGCAATTCTGGTGTTACTTCTGTACCGTCTTCAAAGCGATTTAATGCTTCAAGGTTAACGATCGCATATTCTTTACGATGAATGTTTGTAAAGCCGCGTTTTGGTAAACGACGGAATAAAGGCGTTTGACCACCTTCAAAGCCAATGCGTACGCCGCCACCAGAGCGCGCGTTTTGCCCTTTATGTCCTTTACCAGAAGTTTTTCCGTTACCAGAGCCGATACCACGACCAACACGGTTGCGTTCTTTACGGGAACCCGGTGCTGGTTGTAATTCATGTAGCTTCATGCCGAGGCACCTCCTTATTCTTCTAATTCTTTTACTGTTACAAGGTGAGAAACTTTATTGATCATTCCACGAATGGCTGGATTGTCGTTATGAACAACTGTTTGATGCAATTTTTTTAAACCTAATGTTTTAACCGTCACGCGTTGGTCTTGCGGACGACCGATTACACTGCGAGTGAGGGTAATTGCTAATTTTTTCGCCATCATTTTTCCCTCCCTTATCCTAACAGTTCCTCAACTGTTTTACCGCGCAATTTTGCTACCTCTTCGGCACGTTTCAATTGCTTCAAACCGTCGATTGTTGCGCGCACCATGTTAATTGGTGTGTTGGAACCGATTGACTTCGATAAAATATCGCTAATACCCGCTAACTCTAATACCGCACGCGCAGGACCACCAGCGATAACCCCAGTACCTTCAGATGCTGGTTTTAAAATGATTTCACCTGCACCGAAATGTCCGATCACTTCATGTGGAATAGTTGTACCAACGATCGGCACAGTAATTAAGTTTTTCTTCGCGTCTTCAATCGCTTTGCGAATAGCATCTGGAACTTCTTGTGCTTTTCCAGTTCCGAAACCGACATGACCGTTTTTGTCACCAACAACGACTAACGCAGCGAAACGGAAACGACGTCCACCTTTTACTACTTTAGCTACGCGGTTAACGGCAACAACGCGTTCTTCTAGTTCAAGTTTATTTGGATCAATGCGACGCATCTCTGTCCCTCCTTCTTAATTAGAATTGTAATCCAGCTTCACGAGCAGCGTCTGCAAGTGCTTTAACACGTCCATGATATAAATATCCGCCACGGTCGAATACAACCGATGTGATTCCTTTTTCAAGTGCACGTTTAGCAATTAATTCGCCCACTTTTTGAGCTGCTTCAACATTGCCTGTTGATTCTAAGTCGAATTCTTTATCTAACGTTGACGCGCTAACAAGCGTCACAGCTTTCATATCGTCAATAATTTGTGCGTAAATGTGTTTGTTTGAACGGAACACATTTAAGCGTGGACGTTCCGCAGTTCCTACTACTTTACGACGAACACGAGCGTGTCTTTTTTTGCGAACTGCATTTTTATCAAGCTTAGTGATCATTCGTGTCACTCCTTTCATTTACCTAAGCAGCATTATTTCTTACCTGTTTTACCTTCTTTACGACGTACAACTTCGCCTTCGTAGCGAATACCTTTTCCTTTATAAGGTTCTGGTGAACGAACGGCACGAATGTTTGCTGCTAATTCACCAACACGTTGTTTGTCCGCGCCTTTAACGATAATTTTTGTTTGTGAAGGAACTTCGATTTCAAGCCCTTCTTCCGGTTCGATTTCAACAGGGTGAGAGTATCCTACGCTTAATACAAGCTTTTTACCTTGTTTTGTCGCACGGTAACCGACACCGACAAGCTCAAGCGCACGCTCATAACCTTTTGAAACACCTTCAACCATGTTTGCAAGCAAGCTACGAGTCGTTCCGTGAAGCGCACGATGATGTTTCTCATCGCTTGGACGCTCAACTGTTAAAACGTTACCTTCTAATTTAATGACCATATCTGGATGGAACGTACGAGTAAGTTCACCTTTCGGACCTTTTACAGTAACTGTGTTACCGTTTAATGTAACTGTAACACCAGCTGGAATTTCCAATGGTTTTTTACCAACACGTGACATGTACTACACCTCCATTCGTTGCAAAATAATTACCAAATGTATGCTAACACTTCGCCGCCAGTACGTTTTTGACGTGCTTCTTTGTCAGTTAAAATACCTTGAGACGTTGAAAGAATCGCGATTCCTAAACCGTTCAATACGCGTGGTACTTCATCAGCTTTCGCATATACGCGCAAACCAGGTTTGCTGATGCGTTTAAGGCCTGTAATTACGCGCTCGTTATTTGGACCGTACTTCAAGAAAATTCGAAGAATACCTTGTTTGTTATCTTCAATGTATTCGACATCACGAATGAAACCTTCACGCTTTAAAATTTCAGCGATTTCTCTTTTGATTTTTGAAGCAGGAACTTCAAGTTTCTCGTGACGCACCATGTTCGCATTACGAATGCGAGTAAGCATATCTGCAATTGGATCTGTCATCACCATTATGTTTTACCTCCTTCCCAACTCATGGGTTTATTACCAGCTTGCTTTTTTCACACCAGGAATTTGACCTTTATACGCTAATTCACGGAAACAAATACGGCAAAGTTTAAATTTGCGATATACAGAGTGTGGACGTCCACAACGCTCACAACGAGTGTACGCTTGTACTTTAAACTTTGGTGTGCGTTTTTGTTTCGCGATCATTGATTTTTTAGCCACGTTTTCGCCTCCCTCTTTTTACGAATGGGAATGATTATTTTTGGAATGGCATACCGAGCAATGTAAGTAATTCACGAGCTTCTTCATCTGTTTTCGCAGTTGTAACGATAACGATGTCCATACCGCGAACTTTGTTTACTTTATCATAGTCAATTTCAGGGAAAATTAATTGCTCTTTTACACCTAATGTGTAGTTACCGCGTCCATCGAACGATTTTTTAGAAACGCCACGGAAGTCGCGAACACGCGGTAAAGAAACAGACACGAGCTTATCGAAAAACTCGTACATGCGCTCACCGCGAAGCGTTACTTTTGCACCGATTGGCATTCCTTCACGAAGACGGAAACCAGCGATTGATTTTTTCGCGCGTGTAACAACTGGCTTCTGACCAGAAATTAATGCGAGTTCTTCTACTGCATTATCTAACGCTTTTGCGTTTTGTACCGCGTCACCAACACCCATGTTGATAACAATTTTTTCGATTTTTGGAACTTGCATCACAGATTTATAGTTAAACTTGCTCATAAGAGCAGGAACAACTTCGTTTAAATACTTTTCTTTAAGGCGGTTCATTTGAGTACCTCCCTTCCTCAGTCACTTCATTATTTGTCTAAAATTTCACCAGAACGTTTCGCATAGCGAACTTTTTTACCGTCAACCACTTTGTAACCAACACGAGTTGGTAATCCTGTTTTTGGATCAAGAGGCATTACGTTTGATACGTGGATTGGCGCCTCTTGGTTGATGATGCCGCCTTGTGGATTTGCTTGAGAAGGTTTTACGTGTTTTTTCACGATGTTTACACCTTCAACAAGCACTCGGTTTTTCTTTGGAAACGCAGCAAGAATAACGCCTTGTTTGCCTTTATCTTTACCAGAGATCACTTGTACTTTATCACCTTTTTTTACATGCATCTGAATCGCACCTCCTTAAAAGGCTTTCCCTTTTCATTAAATCACTTCTGGAGCTAAAGAAACGATTTTCATAAAGTCTTTTTCACGTAGTTCGCGAGCAACTGGTCCGAAAATACGTGTACCACGTGGGCTCTTGTCATCACGAATGATTACGCAAGCATTTTCATCAAAACGGATGTAAGAACCGTCTGTACGGCGCACACCGCGTTTCGTACGAACGACAACCGCTTTAACGACTTGACCTTTTTTAACAACGCCACCTGGTGTTGCATCTTTAACTGTCGCCACAACGATGTCGCCAACGTTCGCATAACGACGACCAGAACCACCTAGCACTTTAATGACAAGCACTTCACGTGCACCAGAGTTATCAGCAACTTTCATACGAGTTTCTTGTTGAATCATTGACGAAACCTCCTTTCGGATTTGTATCCATCATCCCGAACATATTCATTAAACAATAACAGCTTTTTCGACTACTTCAACAAGACGGAAACGTTTTGTCGCAGAAAGAGGACGTGTTTCCATAATTTTTACGATGTCGCCCACTTTTGCTACGTTGTTTTCGTCATGTGCTTTATATTTTTTCGAATACTTTACGCGCTTGCCGTAAAGAGGATGCTTTTTATAAGTTTCTACAAGAACCGTAATTGTTTTATCCATTTTATCGGAAACAACACGGCCGACGAGAACTTTACGATTGTTGCGTTCACTCATTGTGCGAACCTCCCCTCGATTTCAATTATTTATTAGCAGCGATCTCTCTTTCGCGAATAACAGTTTTCATACGCGCAATCGCTTTGCGTACTTCACGAATACGAGCAGTATTCTCTAATTGACCTGTTGCCAATTGGAAGCGAAGGTTGAATAACTCTTCTTTCAACGCTTTAATTTTTTGTTCAATCTCGGCAGTGGTAAGTTCACGAATTTCTTTAGCTTTCATTTGATTCACCACCAATTTCTTCACGTTTTACGAATTTACATTTGATTGGAAGTTTGTGAGAAGCAAGACGTAATGCTTCACGAGCCACTTCTTCAGAAACTCCCGCGATTTCAAACATTACTTTACCAGGTTTAACAACAGCTACCCAACCTTCTGGAGCACCTTTACCGGAACCCATGCGCACTTCAAGTGGTTTTGCTGTGTATGGTTTTGAAGGGAAAATTTTAATCCATACTTTACCGCCACGTCTCATGTAACGAGTCATCGCACGACGAGCAGCCTCGATTTGACGGTTTGTAATCCATGCTGGCTCTAATGCTTGTAAGCCGTACTCACCAAAATGTACTTCCGTACCGCCTTTTGCACGACCTTTCATGCGACCGCGATGTTCACGACGATATTTTACGCGTTTTGGCATTAACATGATTAATTTCCTCCTTCCTCAGTTTTCTTTTTCGTAGGAAGGACTTCTCCACGATAAATCCATACTTTCACGCCGATTTTTCCGTATGTTGTATCCGCTTCTGCTGTTGCGTAGTCGATGTCAGCGCGAAGAGTATGAAGTGGAACTGTTCCTTCGCTATAATGTTCTGAGCGAGCGATATCTGCTCCACCTAAACGACCAGATACCATCGTTTTAATTCCTTTAGCACCTGCACGCATTGTGCGTTGGATCGCTTGTTTTTGCGCACGACGGAATGATACGCGGTTTTCAATTTGACGCGCGATATTTTCCGCAACAAGTTTTGCTTCTAAGTCTGGCTTTTTAATTTCAACGATGTTGATATGAACACGTTTGCCAGTTAATTCATTTAACGCTTTACGAAGCGCTTCAACTTCAGATCCACCTTTACCGATTACCATTCCTGGTTTCGCCGTATGGATTGTAATATTTACACGGTTTGCTGCACGCTCGATCTCAATGCGAGAAACAGCTGCATCGCTTAAGCGCTTTGTGAGGTATTCGCGAATTTTAAGATCTTCGTGTAAAAGGTCCGCATAATCTTTCTCAGCGTACCATCTTGACTCCCAATCACGAATAATACCAATGCGAAGACCGATTGGATTTACCTTTTGACCCACTGATTATCCCTCCTTCTTTTCTGAAACAACGATCGTGATATGGCTTGTGCGTTTGTTAATTGCGCTCGCACGACCTTGTGCACGAGGACGGAAACGTTTCAATGTTGGTCCTTCGTTCACATAAGCTTCTGTAACAACAAGTTTGTTCACGTCCATATCATAGTTATGTTCTGCGTTTGCCACTGCAGATTTTAATACTTTCTCGATAATCGGAGAAGCAGCTTTTGGCGTATGGCGAAGAATCGCAACTGCTTCACTCACTTGCTTTCCTCGAATTAAATCAATCACTAAACGAGCTTTACGAGGAGCAATTCGAACCGTTCTAGCAACAGCTTTAGCTTGCATAAATGAAGCCTCCTCTCATATTAACGTTTTGTTTTCTTGTCATCAGCAGCGTGACCTTTGTACGTGCGCGTTGGCGCGAACTCACCGAGCTTATGACCGACCATGTCCTCTGTGATGTAAACTGGAACGTGTTTACGACCATCGTAAACAGCGATTGTGTGACCGATGAATTGTGGGAAAATTGTTGAACGACGAGACCACGTTTTGATCACTTGTTTTTGTCCAGTTTCATTCAATTTCTCAATTTTTTTCATTAAATGATCATCACAAAAAGGACCTTTTTTCAAGCTGCGACCCATAAGTGAACCTCCTTTCGTGATTGCTCTACGGTTCTTTTGAACCGTAGCTCAACCCCGTTATTTTTTACGACGACGTACGATAAATTTATCAGATTTATTTTTCTTCTTACGCGTTTTGAATCCAAGTGTTGGTTTGCCCCATGGAGTCATTGGAGACTTACGTCCGATTGGTGCTTTACCTTCACCACCACCGTGTGGGTGATCGACTGGGTTCATAACAGAACCGCGAACTGTTGGACGAATGCCTAACCAACGAGCGCGTCCAGCTTTACCGATGTTCACAAGCTCATGTTGTTCGTTACCAACTTGACCGACTGTTGCGCGGCAAGTTGCTAAAATCATGCGAACTTCACCTGAAGATAAACGAACAAGTACGTACTTACCTTCTTTACCAAGCACTTGTGCAGATGTACCTGCAGCGCGCACTAATTGTCCGCCTTTACCAGGTTTTAATTCGATGTTGTGAATAACTGTACCAACTGGAATGTTTGCTAAAGGTAATGCGTTACCTACTTTAATGTCCGCATCTGGACCTGACATGATTTCCATGCCAACTTCTAAGTTTTTCGGTGCGATGATGTAACGTTTTTCACCATCGGCATAATGAATTAATGCGATATTCGCAGAACGGTTTGGATCGTATTCGATTGTAGCAACGCGTCCTGGAATGCCATCTTTATCGCGTTTAAAGTCAATAATACGATATTGACGTTTATGACCGCCACCTTGGTGACGAACTGTTAATTTACCTTGGTTGTTACGACCGCCTTTTTTCTTTAAAGGGGCAAGCAACGATTTTTCCGGCTTATCTGTTGTAAGCTCAGAGAAGTCTAAAACCGTCATACCACGACGACCGTTAGACGTTGGCTTATATTTTTTAATCGCCATGTCCATTTCCCTCCTTCACTTTTAAACTTATACTTCAAATAGTTCGATCTCTTTGCTGTCTGGCGTTAATGTAACAATCGCTTTGCGACGGCGGTTTGTTAATCCGCTGTAGCGACCAACACGTTTGAACTTTCCTTTGTAGTTCATAATGTTGACCTTCGCTACTTTCACGCCGAAAATCGCTTCGATCGCATCTTTTACTTCTGTTTTGTTCGCTTTCACATCAACTTCGAACGTATATTTTTTTTCAGTCATTAACTCTGTTGAACGTTCAGTAATGACGGGGCGCTTAATAATATCGCGAGGATCTTTCATTATGCAAGCACCTCCTCTACTTTTTCCACAGCAGCTTTCGTAATGACAAGCTTGTCGTGGTTGAGTACATCAAGAACGTTAATTCCGCTTGCTGTCACAACTGTAACTCCTGGAATGTTGCGAGCTGAAAGAATGACGTTCTCGTTTGCGTCTGCTGTTACAATTAACGCTTTGCGATCAACAGAAAGGTTGTTTAAAATCTTAACCATTTCTTTTGTTTTTGGTGCTTCAAGCGTTAAATTGTCTAATACAACAATGCTGTTTTCAAGCACTTTTGAAGATAATGCCGATTTAATCGCTAAGCGACGAACTTTTTTCGGAAGTTTGTAGCTGTAGCTGCGTGGAACCGGACCGAATACAACACCACCGCCGCGCCATTGTGGAGAACGAATCGATCCTTGGCGAGCGCGTCCAGTACCTTTTTGGCGCCATGGCTTACGACCACCGCCACTTACTTCTGCACGATTTTTTGTTTTATGAGTTCCTTGACGTAAGGAAGCACGTTGCATAATTACCGCTTCAAATAACACATGTTTGTTCGGTTCAATACCAAATACGGCATCGTTTAATTCGATTTCACCGATGTTTTCTCCGTTTTGGTTGTACAATGCTACTTTTGGCATTGGGTATTTCCTCCTTTCTTAAAGAAATTATTTCGCTTTAACCGCGCTTTTAATGATAACAAGTCCTTTGTTCGGACCTGGCACGTTTCCTTTAATTAAGATTAAGTTGCGTTCTGGATCTACTTTAACAACTTTTAAGTTTTGTACTGTCACACGCTCGCCACCCATGCGGCCTGGAAGCTCTTTTGATTTAAATACACGGTTTGGAGCGATCGCACCCATTGAACCAGGACGACGATGGTAACGAGAACCGTGAGCCATTGGTCCACGAGATTGTCCATGGCGTTTAATTACACCTTGGAAACCTTTACCCTTTGACGTACCTGTTACGTCAACGATTTCACCTTCGTTGAAAATGTCCACTTTTACTTCTTGACCTACTTCATACTCTGCAAGATTCACACCACGAATTTCACGAATGAAGCGCTTAGGTGTGGTGTTTGCCTTCGCAGCATGACCTTTTTGAGGCTTGTTCGCCAACTTCTCACGTAAATCTTCAAAACCTAATTGAATCGCTTCATAACCGTCGTTTTCAATCGTTTTCTTTTGAAGAACTACGTTTGGAGTCGCTTGAATAACTGTTACAGGAATAAGATCTCCGTTTTCAGCGAATACTTGAGTCATGCCGATTTTTCTTCCTAAGATTCCTTTCATCTTTCACACCTCCTATATCGCAATTACAACTTGATTTCAATATCGACACCAGACGGTAAGTCTAAACGCATTAAAGAATCTACTGTTTGTGGAGTCGGATTGACGATATCAATTAAGCGTTTATGTGTGCGCATTTCGAACTGCTCACGAGAGTCTTTGTATTTATGAACCGCACGTAAGATCGTGTACACCGTTTTTTCAGTTGGTAACGGAATCGGTCCAGATACAGTCGCGCCTGAACGCTTTGCAGTTTCCACAATTTTCTCAGCAGATTGATCAAGAATTCGATGATCATACGCTTTTAAACGAATACGAATTTTTTCTTTTGCCATTATTTTCCCTCCTTCTTCGCCTATTTTTAAAATAGACATTCTCCATGGAAATTTCCTTCACACTCGCCATGGCAAAGCGGCCGGGTGTGTCAGCAACCTTCCACTTCATCGCAGTCAAAGACCAACGTTTATTATTATATATAATTTTCATGCCTAATGCAAGTTTTTTATTTCTTTTCTAAACAAACTGCCTTTCCTATTATACATATTTCATTACGCAATTTCAATGGAACAAAAATAAGTGGTCTAGCAGCAAGCTAGACCACTTTATCGATTACTCGATGATTTCAGATACAGAACCTGCACCTACTGTACGTCCACCTTCGCGGATCGAGAATTTTGTACCTTCTTCGATCGCGATTGGCGCGATTAATTCTACTGTCATTTCGATGTTGTCACCAGGCATTACCATCTCAACACCTTCTGGAAGTTGGATGATACCTGTTACGTCCGTTGTACGGAAGTAGAATTGTGGACGGTAGTTAGAGAAGAATGGAGTATGACGTCCACCTTCTTCTTTTGTTAATACGTAAACTTGTGCTTTAAATTTTGTGTGTGGAGTGATTGTTCCTGGTTTTGCTAATACTTGACCGCGTTGTACTTCGTCACGAGAAACACCGCGAAGAAGCGCACCGATGTTGTCACCAGCTTCAGCTTGGTCAAGAAGCTTACGGAACATTTCAACACCTGTAACAGTTGTTGCTTTTGGCTCTTCAGAAAGACCGATGATTTCTACTTGGTCACCAACTTTTAAGATACCGCGCTCAACGCGACCAGTAGCAACTGTACCACGACCAGTGATTGAGAATACGTCCTCAACTGGCATCATGAACGGTTTATCGATTTCGCGTTGTGGAGTTGGGATGTACTCATCAACAGCGTTCATAAGCTCAATGATTTTTTCTTCCCAAGCTGGATCTCCCTCAAGTGCTTTTAACGCAGAACCTTTAATTACAGGAACTTCGTCTCCAGGGAAGTCGTATTCAGATAATAGATCGCGAACTTCCATTTCAACAAGCTCTAAAAGTTCTTCATCGTCTACCATGTCGCATTTGTTTAAGAATACAACGATGTAAGGTACACCTACTTGGCGAGAAAGAAGAATGTGCTCACGAGTTTGTGGCATTGGACCGTCAGCAGCAGATACAACAAGGATCGCGCCGTCCATTTGCGCAGCACCTGTGATCATGTTTTTCACGTAGTCAGCGTGACCTGGGCAGTCAACGTGTGCATAGTGACGGTTGTCAGTTTCGTACTCAACGTGTGCAGTTGAGATTGTAATTCCGCGCTCACGCTCTTCTGGAGCAGCGTCGATTTGGTCATATGCGCGTGCTTGTGCTTTACCTTGTTTCGCAAGAACTGTTGTGATTGCAGCTGTTAAAGTTGTTTTACCATGGTCAACGTGGCCGATTGTACCAATGTTGACGTGTGGTTTCGTACGTTCGAATTTCTCTTTAGCCATTATAATATCCTCCTTAGTGTTTTTATTTGAAGTATAGAATGCTCGGAAGTGAAAGTGCACAGGCACGTCCACTTCCAAGTCTTACATAAGTATTTATACTTGAACAATGCTAGAAAATCAATTATTCACCTTTATTTTTTTTGATGATTTCCTCAGCGATGCTCTTCGGAACTTCTTCATAATGGTCAAATACCATTGTGAACGTTCCGCGACCTTGTGTATTTGAACGCAATGAAGTTGCGTATCCAAACATTTCAGAAAGTGGAACCATCGCGCGAACAACTTGTGCGTTACCGCGAGCTTCCATACCTTCGACGCGACCGCGACGAGAAGTGATGTCACCCATGATGTCACCTAAATATTCTTCAGGGACGATGACTTCTACTTTCATGATTGGCTCAAGCAATACAGGGTCACATTTTGCCGCTGCGTTTTTCAATGCCATAGAAGCAGCGATTTTGAACGCCATTTCGCTTGAGTCAACATCGTGGTAAGAACCGTCAAACAATTTCGCTTTAATGTCAACAACTGGGTATCCAGCAAGGACACCATTTTGCATTGCATCTTCAAGACCTGCTTGAATTGCAGGGATGTATTCTCTCGGAACAACCCCACCGACAATCGCGTTTTCGAATTCGAAGCCTTTTCCTTCTTCGTTTGGCGAGAACTCGATCCAAACGTGACCGTATTGACCGCGACCACCAGACTGACGCACAAATTTACCTTCAACTTGTGCAGATTTACGGAACGTTTCGCGGTACGCAACTTGAGGAGCACCAACGTTTGCTTCTACCTTAAACTCACGACGCATGCGGTCAACGATGATGTCAAGGTGAAGCTCACCCATACCCGCGATGATTGTTTGACCTGTTTCTTGGTCTGTCCATGCACGGAATGTTGGGTCCTCTTCTTGAAGTTTTTGTAGTGCTGTGCTCATCTTATCTTGGTCAGCTTTTGACTTCGGTTCGATCGCGATTTGAATAACTGGCTCTGGGAATTGCATAGACTCCAAGATGACTGGGTCTTTTTCATCACACAACGTATCACCAGTTGTTGTATCTTTTAAACCTACAGCTGCCGCAATGTCACCTGCGTAAACTTGTGCAATTTCTTCGCGGTGGTTTGCGTGCATTTGTAGAATACGACCGATACGTTCACGCTTACGTTTTGTTGAGTTCAACACGTAAGAACCAGAGTTTAATGTACCTGAGTATACGCGGAAGAACGTCAACTTACCAACGTAAGGGTCTGTCATAATTTTGAACGCTAACGCTGCAAACGGAGCATCGTCACGCGCTTCACGAACTGTTTCTTCTTCTGTATCAGGAACAGTTCCTTTAATCGCAGGAATGTCAACTGGAGACGGTAAGTAGTCAACTACGCCGTCAAGCATTAATTGAACACCTTTGTTTTTGAATGCAGAACCGCAAAACACAGGGAAGAACTGAACTGAAATTGTCGCTTTACGAATTGCAGCTTTTAACTCTTCTTTTGTAATCTCTTCCCCTTCTAAATATTTCAACATTAATTCTTCGTCAAGCTCTGCAACAGCTTCAATTAATTTGCCGCGATATTCTTCAGCCATATCACGATAGTCTTCAGGAATTTCGATACGCTCGATGTTTTTCCCTAAATCATCATGATAGTGGTATGCGCACATTTCAACGAGGTCGATAATACCTGTGAATTGATCTTCTGCACCGATCGGCAGTTGAACAGGGTGCGCATTCGCTTGCAAGCGCTCATGAAGCGTGTTTACAGAGTATAAGAAGTCTGCGCCAATCTTGTCCATTTTGTTAACGAAAACGATACGTGGAACACCGTATGTAGTCGCTTGGCGCCATACTGTTTCTGTTTGCGGCTCTACGCCTGATTGTGCGTCTAATACCGCTACCGCACCGTCTAATACACGCAATGAACGCTCAACTTCTACTGTGAAGTCGACGTGTCCAGGTGTATCGATGATGTTAATACGATGGCCTTTCCATTGAGCTGTTGTCGCTGCGGACGTAATTGTAATTCCGCGCTCTTGTTCTTGCTCCATCCAGTCCATTTGGGAAGCACCTTCATGAGTTTCCCCAATTTTATGAATACGGCCAGTATAGAACAAGATGCGCTCTGTTGTTGTAGTCTTACCGGCGTCAATATGAGCCATGATTCCGATATTGCGAGTGTTTTCCAAGGAGAACTGTCTTGCCATATGGATTTTTTCTCCTTCCTTAAATGAAGTATCGTAATTTTATTTGCATATAGGAATATAGGCGAATGAGCGATGGGCATGCTTTTTTAGTTTCAACCGCATCGCTCTCACCTATTCTTAATTTAACGAAAAAATTACCAACGATAGTGCGCAAACGCTTTGTTTGCTTCTGCCATTTTATGTGTATCTTCGCGCTTCTTCACAGCTGCACCTGTATTGTTTGCAGCATCCATGATTTCGTTCGCTAAACGCTCTTCCATCGTTTTTTCTCCACGAAGACGAGCGTAGTTCACGAGCCAACGAAGACCTAATGTTGTACGGCGCTCTGGACGCACCTCAACAGGAACTTGATAGTTTGCACCACCAACACGGCGTGCGCGAACTTCAAGAACTGGCATAACGTTTTTCAACGCTTGCTCAAACACTTCCATTGGATCTTTACCTGTGCGCTCACGAATGATATCGAACGCTGTGTAAAGAATTTTTTGTGCTTTACCTTTTTTACCGTCAATCATAATTTTATTGATTAAACGTGTAACTAGCTTTGAATTGTAAATTGGATCTGGTAACACATCTCGTTTAGGAACCGGACCTTTACGTGGCATATTTTTTCCTCCTTTCAGTAAAAATCAACAAAAGATGTCGAATATTATTTCTTAGCTGCTTTTGGTTTTTTCGCACCGTATTTAGAACGACCTTGCATACGGTTCGCTACACCTGCTGTATCTAAAGCACCGCGGACGATGTGGTAACGTACCCCTGGTAAGTCTTTTACACGTCCACCGCGAATTAATACAACGCTGTGTTCTTGTAAGTTGTGACCGATACCTGGGATGTATGCAGTTACCTCGATACCGTTAGATAAACGTACACGGGCATATTTACGAAGCGCAGAGTTTGGCTTCTTTGGTGTCATTGTACCTACACGTGTACATACTCCACGTTTTTGCGGAGAGTAAACAGTTGTTTGAACTTTTTTGAAGCTGTTATACCCTTTATTTAACGCAGGTGATTTAGATTTCACTACCTTTTTTGTACGACCTTTACGTACAAGCTGGTTAATTGTAGGCATGGTAAATTTCCTCCCTTCACAATCAAATTCAAGCCCACACATCCAGGTGGCTCATTTTTATGCAAAAACAAAGTTTTTGTAGTAACCCACAAAAACAGTTTTTAACGAATAATCGCAACAGCTGCAGCTCCTACGTCAATCCCACATGCTTTTCCAAGCTTTTTCGTTGAATCGACTTTTACAATTGGAACGTTTCGATCGTTCGCTGCTTTTACGACTTTTTCAATTACAGCTACGTCAGCATCTTCAGCAACGACTACCTCTTTAACGTTCCCATCTTTCAGAGCTCGTACTGTTTGTTTCGTTCCTACAATAATCTGTTTCGCCTGTGCGACTTTTTCATAAGACATGTAACATATCCTCCAAAGTGACAGGTTTTCGGAACACCTTTATTATGCTATCACTTTCTGCGTGCTGTGTCAACTATTTTTTGACCTATTGCTAGCAAACGATGCTAGCAATAGGTTCATCATTATTTCGTTGTAACAGCGTCTTCATCTTTTGCTGTTTTAATTATCGGCTTTACTTTGCGGTAACGAGCCATACCTGTTCCCGCTGGAACAAGTTTACCGATAATGACGTTTTCTTTTAATCCAAGTAATTCGTCGCGTTTTCCTTTAATTGCTGCATCCGTTAAGACACGTGTCGTCTCTTGGAATGAAGCTGCAGACAAGAACGAATCTGTTTCAAGCGATGCTTTCGTAATTCCGAGTAATACTGGGCGAGCTGTCGCCGGACGTTTACCTTCCATCAACACTTTTGCGTTCGCATCTGTAAATTGATGAATATCAAGCAATGTACCAGGCAACAAGTCTGTATCGCCCGCATCAATGACGCGCACTTTACGAAGCATTTGGCGAACCATAACTTCGATATGTTTATCGCTAATTTCTACCCCTTGCATGCGGTATACTTTTTGTACTTCACGCAACAAGTATTCTTGTACAGCGTTCATATCTTTGACTCTCAACAACTCTTTCGGGTCGATTGAGCCTTCTGTTAGTTCTTGACCGCGCTCAACCTTATGTCCTTCTTGCACTTTCAAGCGCGCGCTGTAAGGAGCTGTATACGTACGTGTCTCGACTTCGCCTTGAATGACAATTTCACGTTGACGGTCACGCGTTTCGTTAATCGCCACAACAACACCATCAATTTCTGAAATGACGGCTTGACCTTTTGGATTACGCGCTTCAAATAACTCTTGTACGCGCGGTAAACCTTGGGTAATATCGTCTCCTGCCACCCCACCTGTGTGGAACGTACGCATTGTAAGCTGTGTACCCGGTTCACCGATCGATTGGGCTGCGATAATACCGACCGCTTCACCAACTTCAACTTCCGCACCTGTTGCCAAGTTGCGTCCGTAACATTTTTTACATACACCATGACGCGTGTTACATGTAAATGCCGAACGAATCCATACTTCTTCAATACCTGCTTTGACAATCGCATTCGCAATGTCTTCTGTAATCATTTCATTTTCACGCACGAGCACTTCGCCCGTTTCCGGATGTTTCACCGTCTTACGTGCGTAACGTCCAATGAGACGATCTTCGAGTTTCACAATCACTTCTGTACCGTCTTTTAACGCACGAATTAACGTACCACGATCTGTGCCGCAGTCATCTTCACGAATGATAACGTCTTGTGCCACATCAACGAGACGACGTGTTAAATAACCAGAGTCCGCTGTTTTTAACGCGGTATCCGCAAGACCTTTACGTGCACCGTGTGTTGAAATGAAGTACTCAAGTACCGTTAAACCTTCGCGGAATGAAGATTTAATCGGAAGCTCGATAATACGTCCAGCTGGGTTCGCCATTAATCCACGCATACCAGCAAGTTGCGTAAAGTTCGACGCGTTACCACGGGCTCCAGAGTCACTCATCATGAAAATTGGATTTCGTTTATCAAGCGATTCCATTAAGCGACCTTGAATTTTGTCTTTCGCCGCACTCCAAATCGAAATAACACGCTCATAACGTTCTTCATCAGTAATTAAACCGCGTCTAAATTGTTTTAATACCGTATCAACTTTTGCTTGTGCTTCTTCTAAAATTTCTTGTTTTTCAGGCAAGACAACAATGTCCGCGACACCAATTGTAATACCGGCTTTTGTTGAGTACTTAAAGCCAAGATCTTTCATGCGGTCAAGCATTTTAGATGTTTCTGTAATTTTGAAACGTTTAAATACTTCCGCGATGATGTTACCGAGAATTTTTTTCTTAAACGGTGGAACGAGTGCACGCTTACGAATCTCTTCTTTCACGTTCACACCTTTATCTAAGAAATACTTATCCGGCGTTCGTTCTTCAATGTTCTCTTGCGTCGGCTCATTAATATATGGGAATGACTTCGGCAAAATCTCATTGAAGATTAACTTTCCAACTGTCGTGATCAGCAACTTATTATTTTGCTCTTCTGTAAACGTTTCGTTTCTCAACGAACCAGCATGAACGGCGATGCGCGTATGCAAATGAACATAGCCATTATGGTAAGCTAACAACGCCTCGTCCGCATCTTTAAAGACCATTCCTTCTCCAACTGCACCTTCACGTTCCATCGTTAAGTAGTAGTTTCCTAAAACCATGTCTTGTGAAGGCGTAACGACCGGCTTTCCGTCTTTCGGGTTCAAAATGTTTTGTGCCGCAAGCATCAGTAGACGTGCTTCCGCCTGTGCTTCTGCTGAAAGTGGTACGTGCACAGCCATTTGGTCACCGTCGAAGTCGGCGTTGTATGCCGTACATACAAGTGGATGTAATCGGATCGCACGCCCTTCTACAAGCGTCGGTTCGAAAGCTTGAATACCAAGACGGTGAAGCGTTGGCGCGCGGTTTAATAACACCGGATGCTCTTTAATGACAGATTCTAAAACATCCCAAACTTCTGGGTGAACGCGCTCAATTTTTCGCTTCGCACTTTTAATGTTATGTGCTAAGCCGCGTTCTACTAATTCTTTCATAACGAACGGTTTAAATAACTCAAGCGCCATTTCTTTCGGTAATCCGCATTGATACATTTTCAAGTTCGGACCGACAACGATAACGGAACGACCAGAGTAGTCAACACGCTTACCGAGCAAGTTTTGACGGAAACGACCTTGCTTTCCTTTTAACATATGGGAAAGCGACTTCAACGGACGGTTTCCTGGGCCTGTAACCGGACGGCCACGACGACCGTTATCAATTAACGCATCAACCGCCTCTTGAAGCATCCGTTTCTCGTTTTGAACGATAATGTTCGGTGCACCAAGGTCTAATAGACGTTTTAAACGGTTGTTTCGATTAATGACACGACGATATAAATCGTTCAAGTCCGATGTCGCAAAACGACCACCGTCTAACTGTACCATCGGGCGCAATTCAGGCGGAATAACCGGTAGTACATCTAAAATCATCCAAGAAGGATCGTTACCAGAGTTACGGAACGCTTCAAGCACTTCAAGACGTTTAATCGTACGAGCACGACGTTGTCCTTGTGCTGTCTTCAATTCCTCTTTTAACGTTTCTACTTCTTTTTCAAGATCGATGTCTTGTAACAATTTTTTAATCGCTTCCGCACCCATTGAAGCTTGAAACGAATTTCCGTACTTCTCGCGATACGCGCGATATTCTTTTTCAGAAAGCAATTGCTTCTTTTCTAACGGTGTATCGCCTGGATCCGTCACAACGTAAGATGCAAAGTAAATGACTTCCTCTAGCGCGCGAGGGGACATGTCTAAGACAAGTCCCATGCGGCTAGGAATTCCTTTAAAGTACCAAATATGTGAAACAGGGGCTGCTAGTTCAATATGACCCATGCGCTCACGGCGAACTTTTGCACGTGTGACTTCGACACCGCATCGGTCACAAACGACACCTTTATAACGAACGCGCTTATATTTTCCGCAATGACATTCCCAGTCTTTCGTCGGACCGAAAATACGTTCGCAAAACAGTCCATCTTTTTCTGGTTTTAATGTTCGATAGTTAATCGTTTCCGGTTTTTTAACTTCACCATACGACCAAGAACGAATTTTCTCAGGTGAAGCGAGTCCGATCTTCATATATTCAAACTTATTCACATCTAACAAGGGGCCTACCTCCCTTTTAATATCCAGGTTTTACCCTTATGTCAACACGCTATTCTTTTACAACAACACCTTCATCTTCTTTGGCTGACTCATCTGTAGGTGGGATGATGTCAACTGGTTGAACGTCATCATCTTCCCCGAAGTTTTCCATACTAATTTCTTTTTCATCACTTGATAAAACTGTGACGTCCATACCTAAGCTTTGTAGCTCTTTAATTAACACTTTGAACGATTCAGGAACGCCTGGTTCCGGAACGTTTTCACCTTTCACAATCGCCTCGTATGTTTTCACGCGACCAACGACATCATCTGATTTGACAGTTAAAATTTCCTGCAACGTATAAGCTGCACCGTATGCTTCAAGCGCCCATACTTCCATCTCACCGAAACGCTGACCACCAAACTGTGCCTTTCCACCAAGTGGTTGTTGCGTAACAAGTGAGTACGGACCTGTCGAACGAGCATGCAATTTATCGTCAACCATGTGCGCAAGCTTAATCATGTACATAATACCGACAGAAACACGGTTGTCAAACGGTTCTCCAGTCCGTCCGTCGTATAGAACAGTTTTCGCATCGCGTGCCATTCCTGCTTCTTCTAACGTCGCCCATACATCTTCTTCACGAGCGCCGTCAAATACAGGCGAAGCGACATGAAGACCTAACTTTCTCGCTGCCATACCGAGATGCAACTCAAGCACTTGCCCGATGTTCATACGCGAAGGTACGCCTAATGGGTTTAACATGATGTCAACTGGTGTGCCATCTGGTAAAAACGGCATATCTTCTTCAGGTAAAATACGAGAAATAACCCCTTTATTTCCATGGCGTCCTGCCATTTTGTCACCTTCGGAAATTTTCCGTTTTTGTACAATGTACACACGGACAAGTTGGTTTACACCTGGCGGCAACTCATCGCCGTCTTCGCGAGTAAACACTTTGACATCAAGAACAATTCCGCCCCCACCATGTGGTACGCGTAAAGATGTATCTCGAACTTCACGTGCTTTCTCGCCAAAGATAGCATGCAATAGGCGCTCTTCTGCAGTTAACTCCGTAACACCTTTTGGAGTAACTTTACCGACAAGCAAGTCTCCATCTTTTACTTCTGCACCGATGCGGACAATACCGCGTTCATCTAAGTTACGAAGCGCATCTTCACCGACGTTTGGAATATCGCGCGTAATTTCTTCCGGACCGAGCTTTGTATCGCGCGCTTCAGATTCGTATTCCTCGATATGAATCGATGTATACACATCGTCTTTCACGAGACGCTCGCTCATAATAATCGCGTCCTCGTAGTTGTATCCATCCCATGTCATGAACGCAACAAGCACGTTGCGACCAAGTGCTAACTCGCCTTTTTCCATCGATGGACCGTCAGCTAAAATTTCACCTTTCTCTACAATGTCACCCGCTTTAACAATCGGGCGTTGATTGTAGCACGTTCCTTGGTTTGAACGAACAAACTTCAACAGACGATATTTATCTAAGTCACCTTTGACTTCTTTTCCATCGACTTCGATTAAACGGCGTACCCAAATTTCTTTCGCTTCGACTCGCTCAACAATTCCGCGATGCTTACAAATGACTGCAGCACCAGAGTCTTTCGCTGCCACATACTCCATTCCTGTACCAACGATTGGAGCTTCCGGTTGCATAAGTGGAACAGCTTGACGTTGCATGTTCGCACCCATAAGCGCACGGTTTGAGTCATCGTTTTCTAAGAATGGGATACACGCTGTAGCTACGGATACGACTTGCTTTGGCGAAACGTCTACATAATCGACACGATCACGCTTAACGACAATGTTTTCACCACGGAAACGAGCAACAACGTTTTCTTCTAAAAATGTTCCATCTTCCGCAATCGGAACGTTTGCTTGAGCCACAACGTAATTGTCTTCTTCATCCGCTGTTAAATAATCAATTTGATTCGTTACTTTTCCTGTCTCAGGATCAACACGTCGATAAGGTGTTTCAATAAAGCCAAATTTATTCACTTTTGCATATGTCGAAAGCGAGTTAATTAATCCGATGTTCGGACCTTCTGGCGTTTCGATTGGACACATGCGGCCATAATGTGAATAGTGAACGTCACGCACTTCAAAACCGGCACGCTCACGCGTTAAACCGCCCGGACCAAGCGCAGAAAGACGACGTTTATGTGTCAATTCGGCCAGTGGGTTCGTTTGATCCATGAATTGCGACAATTGTGAGCTTCCAAAAAACTCTTTAATGGCCGCAATGACTGGGCGAATATTAATGAGTTGCTGTGGTGTAATTGTGTTTGTATCTTGAATGGACATCCGTTCACGAACGACGCGCTCCATACGCGAAAGTCCGATTCGGAATTGATTTTGCAGCAACTCGCCAACAGAGCGAAGTCGGCGATTTCCTAAATGGTCGATATCGTCTGTATCACCGACGCCATGCAATAAGTTAAAGAAGTAGCTAATAGATGCAATAATATCTGCAGGTGTAATATGTTTTACTGTTTCTGGAATATATCCATTACTAATGACTGTGATGACTTTTTCGCCATCTGGATCGTTTGGAGCATAAATTTTGATTGCTTGCAAAGCGAACTCATCTTCGACAACGCCCCCAAGCGGTTGGTATTTACGCATACCGATCCCTTTTTCAAGCTCAGGTAAAATGCGGTCGAGCGTTCTCCGATCGAGAACCGTTCCTTTTTCAGCAATCACTTCACCCGTTTCCGGATGAACGAGCGTTTCTGCTAAACGTTGACCGAATAAACGGTTTTTAATATGGAGCTTTTTGTTAATTTTATAGCGACCAACGCTTGCTAAATCGTATCGTTTTGGATCAAAGAAACGAGAGATAAGCAAGCTTTTCGCATTTTCAACGGTAGGCGGCTCCCCTGGACGTAACCGTTCATAAATTTCAAGCAACGCTTTTTCTGTACTTTCTGTGTTGTCTTTTTCTAACGTATTACGAATGTACTCGTTATCACCAAGTAAATCGACAATCTCTTGGTCTGAACCAAAACCTAACGCTCGCAATAACACGGTCACAGGCAACTTACGTGTACGATCAATGCGAACGTACACAACGTCTTTTGCGTCTGTTTCATATTCAAGCCATGCACCACGGTTTGGAATAACGGTAGCTGTAAAGCCTCGCTTTCCGTTTTTATCTACTTTTCCGCTGTAATATACGCTCGGTGAACGAACAAGCTGGGAAACGATAACACGTTCAGCACCATTAATAATGAACGTGCCTGTTTCTGTCATTAACGGGAAATCTCCCATAAATACATCTTGTTCTTTTACTTCACCTGTTTCTTTATTGATTAGGCGTACTTTCACCCGAAGCGGTGCTGCGTATGTAACGTCGCGTTCTTTCGACTCTTCAACAGAGTACTTCGGTTCTCCTAAGCTGTAATCAATAAACTCTAGTGACAAATTCCCTGTAAAATCTTCGATCGGTGAAATATCTTGAAACATTTCACGCAATCCTTCGTCGAGAAACCACTGGTAAGAAGAAGTTTGAATTTCGATTAAGTTTGGTAGTTCTAACACTTCACTAATGCGCGCATAACTTCTTCGTTGGCGGTGTCGTCCGTATTGAACTAGTTGACCTGTCAACTGATTCACCCCTCAAATCAAACATTAATAACTTGTCATCAGACAAAAAAGAAATGGTTTCTTATAAGAAAACCACATGTTTGACCTATTATATATTTTATAAGTTTTTCCTTTAAAACTAAAATTATACATACATACACAGCATACGTAAACTAAAAAATACACATTTAGCATTTTATAATGGTACCATACTGAAAATGTAGCGTCAAGCTTTTTGTGCTCGAATAATAAAGTAACCTTTTTTCTTTTCCACAACATCAACTTCATCAAAAATCATCTTTAACTTTTCTAAAGCAGACGGAGCACCTTGTTTCTTTTGAATGACAACCCATAGTTGACCACCCGGAAGCAAGTAGTTCGCACTTTGCTCAAAAATGGAATGAACGACTGCTTTTCCTGCACGAATCGGCGGGTTTGTCACAATTGCAGCAAACTTCCCTTCTACTCGATCAAATAAGTTGCTTATGTAAATCTGAGCATTTTCAACATCATTTTGCTGTTTGTTTTTCTTAGCCAACTCAATCGCTCGCTCATTTACATCAATCATATGTACCATTCGATGAGGAAAATCTTTCGCCAGCGCCAAACCGATTGGCCCGTATCCACAACCAACATCAAGAATATTTCCACTCACATTTGGTTCCACGAATGTTTCAATTAGTAGCCGGGAACCGAAATCGACTTCTTTTTTTGAAAACACACCTTGATCAACGGTAAATAAAAACTGATGACCTCGTAACATATACGTCCATTGAAACGGCTTACTTTCTACCACAGGTCGCTCCGTATAGTAGTGATCACCCATCACTCTCACCTCTCTTTCCTTTATTGTAAACGAATGCACATAAAAACACAAAGAAGCTCGCCGTTTTGAGCGAGCTTCTTTACTTTATTACTTAATTTCAACTTTCGCGCCAGCTTCTTCAAGTTTCGCTTTAATTTCTTCAGCCTCTTCTTTAGAAACGCCTTCTTTAACTGGCTTTGGAGTGTTGTCTACTAAGTCTTTTGCTTCTTTTAAGCCAAGACCAGTAAGTTCGCGTACAACTTTGATAACTTTGATTTTTTGCGCGCCGCCATCTGCAAGGATAACGTCGAATTCAGTTTTTTCTTCAGCAGCACCACCAGCAGCAGCACCACCAGCAACTACTACAGGAGCAGCAGCAGTTACACCAAATTCTTCTTCGATTGCTTTTACTAAGTCGTTTAATTCTAAAACAGTCATATTTTTAACCGCTTCAATGATTTGTTCTTTAGTCATGATCGATCTTCCTCCTTAATATTTTAGTTTTAGGCAATTTGAAAATTAAGCGCCTTGTTCTTCTTTCTTCTCAGCAACTGCTTTTGTAACAAGCGCAAAGTTGCGGATTGGTGCTTGAAGAACGCTAAGCAACATAGAGAGCAAGCCTTCGCGAGATGGGAGCTCTGCAAGCGCCTTAACTTCCTCAAGTGTTGCTACGTTACCTTCGATGATACCTGCTTTAATTTTTAACGCTTCGTTCTTTTTCGCGAATTCGTTTAAAATTTTTGCAGGAGCAACGACATCATCATTGCTGAATGCAATCGCATTCGGACCTGTTAATGTTTCATCCAAACCTTCTAATCCTAACTCAGCAACAGCACGACGAGTTAATGTGTTTTTGTACACTTTGAACTCGATGCCCGCTTCGCGAAGTTGCTTACGAAGCTCTGTAACTTGAGCGACATTTAAACCACGATAATCAACGATGATCGTTGATTTGCTCGCGCGAAGCTTTTCAGCAATCTCCGCTACTAGCTGCTGCTTTTGTTCAAGTACGCTGCTCATGTCAACACCTCCTGTAGAAGTTGAGTTTCGACACCACTTATACCGTTCAATAAAAAACCTCCATGTCAACGCAGACATGGAGGCCCCCGAAAAGTGCAAGATGCACTTATTTATGAGTCTCAACACCTCGGTAGGAAATTAAGCCTATATGAGGCACCTACTGTCTACGGTACAAATGATATTCGCTTTTCAAACAATAGATAGTATACTAAAGCGTTTCTAAAAAGTCAATATCTATAATTAGTTAGCAACAGCAACTGTAGAAGGATCTACTTTTACGCCAGGTCCCATTGTTGAAGCGACTGTTACGTTTTTCACGTATGTGCCCTTCGCCGCTGCTGGCTTCACTTTTAAGATTGTCTCATAGATTGTTGCGAAGTTTTCTACTAATTTTTCAGTATCAAACGATACTTTACCGATCGGCACGTGGATGTTTCCTGCTTTGTCAACGCGGTATTCTACTTTACCAGCTTTAATTTCATTAACCGCTTTCGCCACATCAAATGTAACTGTTCCTGTTTTAGGGTTTGGCATTAAACCTTTTGGTCCTAAAATACGACCGATTTTACCTACCTCACCCATCATATCAGGAGTTGCAACGATCACATCAAACTCAAACCAACCTTGTTGAATTTTGTTGATGTAATCTGTATCACCTACGTAATCTGCACCTGCTGCTTCTGCTTCTTTCGCTTTTTCGCCTTTTGCAAGCACTAATACGCGACGTACTTTACCTGTACCGTGTGGTAATACAACCGCACCGCGAATTTGTTGATCCGCTTTCTTCGGGTCAACTCCTAAACGGAAAGCAACCTCTACTGTTGCATCAAATTTTGCAACGTTTGTCTTTTTCACTAATTCGATCGCCTCTTGCACAGCGTATGCTTTTGAGCGATCAATCAACTTCGCTGCCTCTAAGTAACGTTTTCCTCTTTTTGGCATGTTTATTTCCTCCTTTTGTGGTTTTAACGGAAAGACCTCCCACGAATAAAGGTTGCGAAAACTATATAGTTCGCTTCCGCAACCTTCTCCAGCCAGATCTTCATTAGTCTTCGATGACGATACCCATGCTGCGCGCTGTTCCTTCGATCATGCGCATAGCTGCTTCAATGCTCGCCGCGTTTAAGTCTGGCATTTTTGTTTCAGCAATCTCGCGCACTTTGTCGCGCTTTACTGTTGCCACTTTATTACGGTTTGGCTCACCAGAACCAGACTCGATACCAGCCGCTTTTTTAAGTAATACAGCAGCAGGTGGAGTTTTCGTAATAAATGTAAATGAACGGTCTTCATATACCGTAATTTCAACAGGAATAATTAAACCTGCTTGATCAGCTGTACGAGCGTTGAATTCTTTACAGAATCCCATGATGTTAACACCAGCTTGACCTAATGCTGGACCGACTGGTGGTGCTGGATTCGCTTTCCCTGCAGGAATTTGCAATTTGACAACTTTAATTACTTTTTTAGCCACGAGACACACCTCCTTAAGTCCGTGATGTGGTATTAGGGATATTCCCTCCCACTCCATATATGAAAACAATCATCGCATTCGTCTCAATGATTGAGACATACTGACCTTAAAATATTATCACTTTTCTTGCTCATTTGCAAGTTGTTTACTATTATATTTTTTCAATTTGCGAAAAGTCAAGCTCTACTGGTGTTTCACGCCCGAACATGTCAACGAGCACAGTTACTTTTTGCTTGTCCATTTCGATTTCTTGGATCGTTCCAACAAAATTCGCAAATGGACCTTCTTTAATACGAACTGCTTCATTTAATTCAAAATCAAAATCCAAATCAATTAAATCAACGCCCATTCGTTTTAAAATCGCAGAAACTTCTTCTTCAAGAAGCGGCGTCGGTTTAGATCCGGCACCAGCCGAACCAACAAATCCTGTTACCCCCGGCGTATTACGAACGACATACCAAGAGTCGTCTGTCATAATCATTTCGACAAGTACGTAACCAGGAAACACTTTCTTTTTGACGACTTTCTTTTTGCCGCCTTTTGTGTCTGTTTCTTCCTCCTCAGGCACAACGACACGAAAAATTTTATCTTGCATGCCCATCGATTCAACACGCTTTTCTAAGTTCGTTTTTACTTTATTTTCATAACCCGAGTACGTATGAATAACATACCAATTCTTTTCCATTTGATGGGACGATATCGTCCTTCCCTCCCTAAACAAATCTTTTTTAGGCAAAATAAAAACCCGTTACCGGGCTTTATTTCTTGTTTGTTATCTTTCATTATACCATGGATATACGATCACTATTCAAGTATAAAACGAACTAACTCTGAAATTCCTAAATCAACAACAGCAAAAAATACAGTAAAAAACGCCACCGTCGCCAGAACGGTAATTGTATAGTTCACTAGTTCTTTTCGTTTTGGCCAGCTGACTTTTTTCATCTCGCGAACAACTTCGCGGAAAAACTTCGTTACTCGTTGCATAGAAAACCCTCCAACATCTCGGGATCATCAACTTACTTCGTTTCACGGTGAATCGTATGCGTATGGCATGTTTTACAAAACTTTTTCATCTCTAGCCGCTCATCGTGATGAGCTATATTTTTCATCGTTGTATAGTTTCGGCTTAAACATTGACTACACGCTAAAATCACTTTTTTGCGCATACGTTTTCCTCCGATACACTGCGTCTTAAAAACTGTATCATACAATATTTTTTTATGTCAATATTATAAACGAATTCCTTGAATTTCTACATACTTTTCTAGTTTGCGTTTCACGCGCTGTAGCGCGTTATCGATGGATTTCACGTGACGATTGAGCTCTTCCGAAATTTCTTGATATGATCGACCTTCTAAATAAAGGAGAAGCACTTTTCTTTCTAAATCGCTGAGTAGCTCGGTCATCTTTTCTTCAATGTGATTGAACTCTTCTCTATTAATAATTAGTTCTTCGGGATTTGTTATTTTCGTTCCCGAAAGAACGTCCATCAATGTACGGGCAGAATCATCTTCGTAAATTGGCTTGTCCAATGAAACGTAACAATTGAGAGGAATGTGTTTTTGGCGCGTAGCCATCTTAATAGCTGTAATCATTTGGCGAGTAATGCATAACTCTGCAAACGCCTTAAATGAAGATTGCTTGTCTTCTTTGAAATCCCGGATCGCTTTATATAGCCCGATCATTCCTTCTTGCACAATATCTTCGCGATCTGCACCGACTAAAAAATATGAACGTGCTTTCGCTCGAACAAAATTTTTATACTTATGAATTAAGTAATCAAGCGCCTCACTATCACCTTGATGTACGAGTTCTACAATCATTTCATCTTCTAATTGTTCGTAACGGCTTTGTTGTTTTTTGTTTGCATTTGCGCTCACGCCGATCCCCCCGCCCTGCACATGGATAAAAGTATTATACAGTACATTTTTTTACAGGGTCAATCGTTCATTTTTCCCCTCTTCGCCATTTTTCGAAAATTTTTGCGACTTCGTCTGTGAGAGGAATTTTTGACATCGGCTTTTTTTGTTGAATGTGCTTGACGTTCGTTGAAATATTTCGCTGCACCGCATCTACTTCAATCAATAATTCTCGGGCTGATTTGCGCAACGCTCCTTGACCGAAAATTGCCCATTGTTCCGTGTAGTCTGATGTAGCGACGTATACTTTTGTCCGAACTTGCTGGAGCGATTTCGCCAATTTCTCGATATGCTCATCAGCCGTTTCGTTTTCCTTTGTAAAAATGACCTCTACTTGATGATCGACATATTTTTTTGTTGTTCCTTGTACGAGGTGTGCATCGAAAACAATAATGACTTTACAACCGGTAAATGCTTGATATTCTGCCATTTTCTCGACAAGTCGGTCGCGCGCTAACGATAAATCTGTATCGCGCAACTCGCGCAGTTCTGGCCAGGCACCGATGATGTTGTAGCCATCAACGATTAAAATATCCATTTTACTCACCTAATGGATGACGCTTTCGGTACACCTCATACATTAACAAGCTCGCCGCAACCGAGGCATTTAACGATGTGACATGTCCTATCATCGGCAAACGAACGAGCACATCGCATTTATCTCGTAATAAACGGCTTATTCCTTTCCCTTCACTACCGATAATTAAGGCTAACGGAATGACTCCATCAAGTTGACGATAATCTTGAGTTCCTTTTGCGTCCGTTCCAAAAATCCAAACGCCCCGCTCTTTTAATTCATCTACCGTTCTCGCTAAGTTTGTCACCCGCGCAACAGGTACATATTCAATCGCACCCGTTGATGCTTTCGCTACCGTTGCTGTTAAACTAACTGAGCGGCGCTTCGGGATAATGATACCGTGGGCACCTACCGCATCAGCTGTTCGCATAATCGATCCTAAATTGTGTGGATCTTCAAGCTCATCTAAAATAATAAAAAATGGTGCTTCCCCTTGCTCTTCTGCCTTTTTAAATAAATCATCTATGTCATAGTATCGGTATGCAGCAACTTGCGCAATGACCCCTTGATGATTGCCGTCACTTAATTGATCCATCTTTTTTTTAGGAACATATTGTACCGTAATACCCATCTCTTTTGCGAGCTGAATGATCGATTGCATTTGACCACGTTGTGAGCCTTCAGCAATCCATATTTTATTCATTTCTCGTCCAGATTTTAATGCTTCTAACACCGGGTTCTTACCGATAATGAGATCCATCATTACTTCCTCCTTTCCTCATCGTTTTGATGTACATGTAACGCCAACTGCATTAATTGATGAAGTCGTTCTTCATTTCCACTCAAAAAATGGTAACCGATTAATGCTTCGAGCCCTGTACTTTGACGGTACGTTTGTACATCTGTATTTTTCGGGGTACTCCCTGATTTTGCATTACGACCTCTTCGAACAATAGCCATTTCCTGCTCAGAAAGTTGGTTATGATTGAGCAACCATTGTAATACTTTCGCCTGCGCCTTCGCACAAACGTACGTTTTTGCTAAGTTGTGTAAATCGTTTGGTTTTACTTTTCCTAAGGTCAGAAGGTGATGCCGTACGAATAATTCGTATACGGCATCACCAATGTAGGCTAACGTTAAACCGTTTAACTGCTGAAAATCTTTCATTTTGCTAAACAAATGCAACATCGTTTTATCCTCTTCTCCATCTCGTCCCTTGTGGTGTATCTTCTAAAATGATGTTTTTTGCCTTTAATTCATCGCGAATGCGGTCGGCTAATGCAAAGTCGCGATTTTTCCGTGCTTCAATGCGTTGTTGGATAAGCGCTTCAATTTCCTCATCAAGCAACTCATCTTGTTGTAAAGAAAGGCCTAGCACATCAAAAAGCTGTTCAAACTGTTGTAAAAAGGCTTGAATAACTTGTTGCGATGTATGATTTTCCATTAAGTAGACATTTGCTTGTTTCGCTAGCTCAAACAAAACCGCGATCCCATTTGCGGTATTAAAATCATCATCCATTTCGCGAATAAACTCGTTTCTTAATTCCTCAATTTTTGCTAGCCATTGTTCATCATTTGTCGTTAAATTCGTGCTACTTTCTAAACGGTGTTTTAAGTTCGTATATGCAGTCTTTAAGCGCTCCAACCCGCTTCTTGCACTTTCAAGCAACGGTTGGCTATAGTTGATCGGATGGCGATAATGAACCGAAAGCATAAAGAAACGTAGCACTTGCGGATCAACTTGCTTAATAATATCGTGCACTAAAATAAAGTTCCCAAGCGATTTTGACATTTTTTCATTATCGATATTAATGTAGCCGTTATGCAACCAATATTTCGCAAAAGGCTTTCCTGTTAACGCCTCAGATTGAGCAATTTCATTTTCGTGGTGCGGGAACGTTAAATCTTGTCCCCCAGCATGAATATCAATCGTATCCCCTAAATATTTACGTGCCATCGCGGAGCATTCGATATGCCAGCCCGGACGACCTTTCCCCCATGGACTATCCCAATAAATTTCTCCTTCTTTTGCCGCTTTCCATAAAGCAAAATCAAGAGGGTCTTCTTTTTTCTCTCCTACTTCAATACGAGCACCTGATTTTAATTCGTCGACCGATTGGTGAGATAATTTTCCGTAGTCAGAGAAACGACGCGTTCGATAATATACGTCACCGTCCACTTCATACGCATACCCTTTTTCGATCAGTTGTTCAATAAATTGAATAATTGTATCAATGTTTTCGGTGACACGCGGATGGACGTCCGCTTTTTTGCAACCGAGTGCTGTAATATCTTCAAAGTACGCCTCAATAAACCGTTCTGCAATGGTCGGTACATCTTCACCTAATTCCCTTGCTGCTCGAATAAGTTTATCGTCTACATCCGTGAAATTCGAGACGTATTGCACTTCATAGCCACGAAATTGTAAGTAGCGGCGAATCGTATCGAATACGATAGCTGGGCGAGCGTTTCCAATATGAATGTAGTTGTATACTGTTGGACCACATACGTACATTTTCACTTTATTTGGCTCTAACGGGATAAACGGTTCTTTTTTTCTCGTCAACGTATTATATACTTGAATGCTCATGGTTCACCGTTCCTTTCTTTAGTTCTTCTAATTGTGTTTTTAGTTGCTCGATTTCTGCTTCTAACTCTTTAAAACGATCTGCAATCGGATCCGGTAAATCACAATGATTTAAATCTTTATTCACACGCACGCCATTTTGCACAACGACGCGACCTGGAATTCCAACGACTGTTGAGTTCGGTGGCACATCTTTCAACACGACCGATCCGGCTCCAATTTTACTGTTTTCTCCAATAGTAATGGAACCAAGCACTTTGGCGCCAGTCGCAATCAAACAATTATCTTTAATGGTCGGATGACGCTTTCCTTTTTCTTTCCCTGTTCCTCCAAGTGTGACGCCTTGATACACTGTCACGTTATCACCAATTTCGCACGTTTCTCCAATGACAACTCCCATACCATGATCGATGAAAAAGCGCCGACCGATCTTTGCGCCGGGATGAATTTCAATACCCGTAAAAAAGCGACTAATTTGCGAAATGAGGCGCGCTAAAAAATAAAATTTTCGCTTATAAAGCGCGTGGGCAATACGATGTGCCCAAATGGCATGTAAACCTGAGTACGTCAAAATAACCTCTAAATAACTTCTTGCTGCCGGATCTTGTTCAAAAATAACTTCAATATCTTCTTTTAATGTTTTAAACATATTGCTCCCCCCTTTGTTATTTTTCAAATAAAAAACGTCCCTGTGTACAATGACACAGAGACGCTTGGTTGCGCGGTTCCACTCTGTTTAGCCGAAGGCTCACTCTTGCCCTTATAACGGAAGGGAATCCGCTCCATTCTACTACAGAACGTCTCTGGTTCGAAAGGAGGCTCCGAGGTGCATTTCAAAAGAATCAAGCATAAACCACTTCCAGCCAAGGTGGTTCTCTCTGACATGCTGATTCTTTTTACTTCTCCTCATCAACGCTTTCACCAATATAGGTTACACCTATTTTATTATATAAACAAGGAAATGTTAACGGATGAATTTTACTAATCGAGACAATACCGCTTCTTTTCCGAGCAAACGAATCGCCTCTGGAAGTTCGGGACCGTGCGTTTGCCCTGTTACCGCCACACGAATCGGCATGAATAAGTTTTTCCCTTTTTGCCCCGTTTCTTTTTGTACCGCTTTAATGGCTGCTTTAATGTGGTCACTATCAAACGTTGCAAGCTGTTCCATTTGCTCGTAAAATGCTTTTAATACATTCGGCACTTGTTCGCCAGCTAAAACAGCCTTTGCCTCTTCATCATACTCGATTTCTTGTTTAAAGAACAACTCTGATAGCTCAACAATTTCAGCGCCGTAGCTCATTTGCTCTTGATATAGTGCGATTAAATCACGAGCCCACTGTTTCTGTTCATCAGTCATTTGTTCCGGCAAGCGCCCTGCGCGAATTAAATGAGGAAGCGATAGTTCCACTAACCGATCTAAATCAAGCTTTTTAATATATTGATTGTTCATCCATGTCAGCTTTTGTTTATCAAACATCGATGGCGATTTTGATAAACGGGACACATCAAACATGCGAATAAGCTCTTCTTTCGTGAAAATTTCTTCTTCTCCCTCTGGCGACCAACCTAATAGCGCAAAAAAGTTAAACATCGCTTCTGGTAAATATCCGAGTTCTTTATATTGAGAAACGAATTGAATAATTGACTCATCGCGCTTTGATAATTTTTTACGATTTTCATTTACAATTAATGTTAAATGTGCGTATTTTGGCGGCTTCCAACCGAAATATTCATACACCATTAACTGTTTCGGTGTGTTTGATAAATGTTCTTCACCGCGGAATACATGTGTAATTTTCATTAAATGATCGTCAATGACGACAGCGAAGTTGTACGTCGGGATGCCATTGGCCTTTACGATCACCCAATCGCCAATATCTTTCGATTCAAATGATACACGACCGCGCACCATATCTTCAAATTCATATACTTTTCCTTCCGGTACTTTTAAACGAATCGTATACGGTTTTCCTTCAGATTCAAGCTGTTGAACTTGCTCTGGCGTTAAATGACGGCATTTGCCACTATATTGCGGTGCCGCAATGCCCGCCGCTTTTTGTGCCTCACGCTCTTGCTCTAGCTCCTCAGGCGTACAAAAACATTTATACGCATAGCCTTTTTCTAACAATTCGTTTGTATATTGGCGATAAATATGCAGACGCTCCGTTTGACGATAAGGACCATATCCTCCGTCTTTGTCTACCGATTCATCATATTCAATACCGAGCCATTTCAAGTTTTCAAGCTGTGATTGTTCGCCACCTTCTACATTCCGCTCAATATCTGTATCTTCAATGCGAACGATGAATTTCCCATGATGGTGACGAGCAAACAAATAGTTAAACAACGCTGTGCGCGCACCACCAATATGTAAATGACCCGTCGGACTTGGCGCGTAGCGCACCCTTACTTCCTGTGTCATGTCATGACCTCCATCTACCTAATTTCTGTACCTCATTGTACCGTAAACCGCATACAAAATCCATCATTCATTATTTTTTTTGTAACAAAACAACAGCTTGTGCGGCAATTCCTTCCTCTCTCCCTGTGAAGCCAAGTTTTTCTGTTGTCGTCGCCTTGACGTTAACTTGTGAAATATCCCCTTCTAACAATTCAGCAATACGTTTTTGCATATTTGGAATATGTGGTGCCATTTTTGGTTTTTGCGCAATAATCGTACAGTCAACGTTAACAAGCGTATACCCGTGTTGACGAACAAGTTTCCATACGTGTTGTAAAAGTAGCGCAGAGTCAACGTCTTTGTATGCTTCATCTGTATCAGGGAAATGTTTTCCGATATCCCCTTCACCAATGGCTCCTAAACAAGCATCAGCAATCGCATGCAACAACACGTCCGCATCAGAATGTCCGAGCAATCCTTTCTCATACGGAATGTTGATTCCACCAATGATAAGCGGACGCCCTTCAGCAAACTGATGAACATCAAACCCTTGTCCAATTCGATACATCATCGATCCCCTCTCGCACGTAAAATCGCTTCCGCAAATAATAAATCTTCCGGTGTCGTTAGTTTAATGTTTGTATACTCACCTTCGACAATGACGACACGATGACCCATCCGCTCAACAAGACTGGCATCATCTGTTCCGATAAATCGCTCTTTTTTTGCCCGCTCATGGGCATTAAGAATTAATGACATGGAAAAAGCTTGTGGCGTTTGCACAGCCCACAAGCTCGATCGATCGACCGTTTTCTCAATATGGCCATCGACCACCTGTTTCATTGTATCTTTGACAGGAACAGCGAGCACAGCTGCTCCCGTCTCCTTTGTTGCATGCACAAGTTCGTGAATTTTCTTGATTGTTACAAACGGGCGAGCACCGTCGTGAATGAGCACAATGTGACCATCGTTGACCGCTTTTAGTCCGTTATAGACGCTCTGCTGTCTTTCTTCCCCTCCTGAAACAAGAGCATTCACTTTTTTTATTTCAAAACAACGAAGCATACGAACAAATTGGTCACGTTCTTGATCGTTAATAACTAACACAACACCTTGACAAAAATCATCTCTTTCAAATACACGTAACGTATGAATAATAACCGGTATCCCTTCAAGCTCAATAAACTGTTTGTTTATTCCTGCATTCATTCGTTTTCCTTGACCAGCTGCCGGTATAACGACATGGTAATTCATTCTCCTATCTCCTAACAGCTTATAATGCTTTTTCAAGTAGCTTTAGTTTGGCAAAAATCATTCTTCCAGCCGAAGTTTGTAACACGCTCGTTACAAGCACATCGACGCGTTTCCCAATGTACTCTTTTCCGTCCTCTACAACGATCATCGTTCCATCATCTAAATAGGCAACGCCTTGATTTTGTTCTTTTCCGTCTTTAATGACGTGAACATTCAATTCTTCCCCCGGAAGAACGATCGGTTTTACCGCGTTCGCCAAGTCGTTAATATTTAACACGGGAACATTTTGTAGTTCGCATACTTTATTTAAATTAAAGTCATTTGTCACAACAACACCTGATGTCAATTGAGCCAATTTGACGAGCTTGCTGTCAACTTCCTGGATTCCTTCAAAGTCGCCTTCGTATATTTCAACGTTAATGGCTAACTCTTTTTGGATACGGTTTAAAATATCAAGCCCTCTCCGTCCACGATTTCTTTTTAGTGCATCCGAAGAATCAGCAATATGTTGCAATTCTTCTAGGACAAAACGCGGTATAACGATCGTCCCTTCCAAAAAGCCCGTCTGGCAAATATCCGCAATACGCCCGTCAATAATGACACTCGTATCTAAAATTTTTAGCGATTTTCCTTTTTTCTCCTCTTCTTCGCCACCTTTTTTCTTGCCACTTCGGTTTGACAACGAAAATAAGCCCATTAACTCATCGCGCTTTTTAAATCCGACTTGAAATCCTAAATACCCTAACAATAGCGTAAGAAAAATAGGCAATATCGTATTAACAAGCGGAATTTGAATAGAGTTTAATGGAATAACGACTAAAAAGGCTACAATCAAGCCGAAAATCAAACCGAGACTTCCAAATAATAAATCAGTTACAGGTGCTTTGACTAACGTTTCTTCCATCCAATGAATAAGTCCAACCACATGATCGACTAACCAGAACGTGAGAAGGAATACGATGATCGCACCAACTGGGGCCGCTACATATGGGCTATTGACATAAGGAAGATCGTTTAAATGTAATAGCTTCAACAAAGTAGGAAAGAAAATAATTCCTAGCATTCCCCCAGTAATTAAAAAAGATGCCTGCACAATTCGTCTTAACACGTTTTTCACCTCCTCTATTACATTATAAACAGTTTCCAATGTTTGAAACCAATCTGAACATCATTTTTAATCATTTTTTAATGGTTTTGTTAAAATATTGGACCATTTTTCCCTTCTCCTAATGCGTAGTATAGCGCCTCTTCGACATTAGCTATTCCGATGATTTCAACACCTTTTGGAATGTTCCACCCACCGATGTTGCTTTTCGGAATAATGATGCGCTGAAAGCCAAGTTTAGCAGCTTCTTGTACACGCTGTTCAATGCGGGAGACACGACGCACTTCCCCTGTTAATCCAACTTCCCCGATTACAACGTCCGTATGATTTGTCGGTTGATCTCGAAAGCTAGATGCAATGCTTACCGCAATCGCTAAGTCAATCGCAGGTTCATCTAACTTTATGCCACCAGCCACCTTTAAATATGCATCTTGGTTTTGAAGAAGCAGACCAACTCTTTTTTCAAGCACAGCCATTAGTAAAGATACGCGATTATGGTCTATTCCTGTCGCCATTCGACGTGGCGTTCCAAAGCTAGTCGGCGATACTAACGCTTGAATTTCCACTAACACCGGTCTCGTTCCCTCCATGGAAGCGACGACCGTTGACCCAGCTGCACCTTTCGAACGCTCTTCTAAAAAAATTTCTGATGGGTTTTTGACTTCGGTAAGCCCCATTTCTTTCATTTCGAAAATACCGATTTCGTTTGTGGAACCGAATCGATTTTTCACTGCCCGTAAAATGCGATACGTATGATGACGCTCTCCCTCAAAATATAATACAGTATCAACCATATGTTCTAAAATGCGCGGTCCTGCAAGCGCTCCTTCTTTTGTAACATGCCCAACTATAAAAATCGCAATACCTTTTGTTTTAGCTAGTCTCATTAACTCTGCCGTACATTCACGAACTTGTGAAACGCTCCCTGGGGCCGATGTAATTTCTGATCGATATATCGTTTGGATGGAATCAATAACGACAAACGCTGGCTTCATCTCGTCAACCGTTTGGATAATATGTTCTAAGTTTGTTTCAGATAAAACGTATAAATGTTTAGCTGTCACATGCAACCGTTCAGCACGCAACTTCGTTTGTTTTACCGATTCTTCCCCGGAAATATATAAAACGGAGTAGTCATCGCTTGCGAGTTGAGCGCAAATTTGTAGCAACAACGTCGATTTCCCAATACCCGGATCCCCCCCAATCAAAACGAGAGAACCACGAACAATGCCGCCTCCTAACACGCGGTTAAATTCTGTAAACTTCGTATCAATTCTCGGCTCCTGCGTTGTTTCCACCGTTGTAATCGATACAGGTTTAGTTGTTCCACCTTCTGTATGCACAAATAATGCTCGGGTGTGTGGTTTTACTATTTCCGTTTCTTCAACCATCGCATTCCACGAATGGCACCCCGGACATTTCCCCATCCATTTCGCCGTTTCATATCCACAATGTTGGCAAACGAACTTTGTTTTCCGCTTAACCATAACTCCATTCCTTTCATGATGAAAAACAAGGTATGCGTGTAAGCATACCTTGTTTTCGTTATTTTACTGTCTCTTTTGTCAACACAACAAACTGTCCGTCCTTTACATCCATGACAACTTTTTGTCCGCTGCCGATTGTTCCTTTTAACAGTTCTTCAGATAAACGGTCTTCAACATGTTTTTGAATCGCGCGACGCAATGGACGTGCACCATATTCTAAATCGTAACCTTCTTCTGCTAATTTTTCAATTGCGGCATCGGTTAACTCTAAATCGATTTGTTGTTCTTGTAGGCGTTTTTTCAATTGCTCAACCATTAATGAAACAATTTCTTTCAAATGTTTCTTCTCAAGCGAATGGAACACAATAATTTCATCAATTCGGTTTAAAAATTCCGGACGAAACGCCTTTTTCAATTCGTCCATCACTTTCCCTTTCATATCTTTGTACTGTTGACTCTCGTCTTGCACATTGAAGCCAACGTATTTATTTCTCTTCAGCGCATCCGCACCAACGTTTGATGTCATAATAATGATCGTATTTCGGAAATCAACTGTCCGTCCTTTCGAATCCGTTAAACGCCCATCTTCTAATACTTGTAGTAAAATGTTAAATACGTCTGGATGAGCCTTTTCAATCTCATCTAATAAGATGACAGAATACGGCTTGCGACGAACTTTTTCCGTTAATTGTCCACCTTCTTCGTAGCCAACATATCCCGGAGGTGAACCGACAAGACGTGATGTCGAATGTTTCTCCATATATTCAGACATGTCAATTCGAATCATTGCATCTTCATCACCAAACATCGCTTCTGCAAGCGCACGGGCTAATTCTGTTTTTCCGACACCCGTCGGACCAAGGAAAATAAACGAACCGATTGGGCGTTTTGGATCTTTTAAGCCTGCACGGGCGCGACGAACTGCTTTTGCAACTGCTTTGACAGCTTCTTCTTGTCCGATCACACGGGAATGTAAAATTTCTTCTAGTTTTAACAACCGTTCTGTTTCTGTTTGAGCTAATTTGGAAACCGGGATTCCCGTCCAGCTAGATACAACAGCTGCGATGTCCTCTACAGTTACTTCGGAGTTTTCTTGACCTTGTTTCTCTTTCCATGCTCGTTTCGTTTCTTCAAGTTGTTCGCGCAATTTTTGTTCTGCATCTCGTAATGATGCTGCTTTTTCAAACTCCTGGCTTTGTACCGCTGCATCTTTTTCTTTACGAATTTCCTCAAGTTTTTGTTCAAGCTCTTTTAAATTTGGTGGTGTCGTAAACGAACGTAAACGTACTTTCGAGCAAGCTTCGTCAATTAAGTCAATTGCTTTATCTGGTAAAAATCGATCTGAAATGTAGCGATCTGAAAGCTTCACAGCTTGCTCAATTGCCTCATCTGAAATCGAAACGCGATGGTGAGCCTCATAACGATCTCGCAACCCTTTTAAAATTTGGATCGATTCTTCAACTGTCGGCTCACCAACATGAATTGGTTGAAAACGTCTTTCTAACGCCGCATCTTTTTCAATATATTTGCGATATTCATCCAATGTTGTTGCGCCAATACATTGCAACTCTCCACGTGCAAGAGACGGTTTTAAAATATTTGATGCATCAATAGCTCCCTCTGCGCCACCAGCTCCGATGAGCGTATGCAATTCGTCAATAAACAAAATGATATTTCCTGCTTGACGAATTTCATCCATCACTTTTTTCAAACGATCTTCAAATTCTCCACGATATTTTGTACCTGCCACGACCGTTCCCATGTCAAGCGTCATGACACGCTTATCACGAAGCGTCTCTGGCACTTCGTTATTGACGATTTGTTGAGCTAGTCCTTCAGCAATAGCCGTTTTTCCTACACCTGGCTCCCCGATTAAAACAGGGTTATTTTTCGTTCTACGGCTTAACACTTCAATGACGCGTTGAATTTCTTTACTTCTTCCAATGACAGGGTCTAAACCGCCTTCACGAGCGATCGCTGTTAAATCGCGGGCTAAACTATCTAATGTTGGGGTATTGGCATGCGTTGTTCCCCCATGATGTCCTGAAGCAGACTCGTTGCTTCCTAATAATTGAAGTACTTGTTGGCGAGCTTTATTTAAGCTTACCCCTAAGTTATTTAAAACGCGAGCCGCTACACCTTCTCCTTCTCGAATAAGACCAAGCAAAATATGCTCTGTACCGACGTAAGAGTGCCCAAGTTTTCTAGCTTCATCCATTGACAATTCAATTACTTTTTTGGCACGAGGCGTGTAATGAATCGTTTGTCCTACTTCGTTTCCACGTCCGATGAGCGATTCAACTTCTTTTTGAATTTTATCTGGCCCTAATCCGAGCGCCATAAGCGCTTTTGCTGCAATTCCTTCCCCTTCTCGAATAAGACCGAGCAAAATGTGCTCTGTTCCGATATTGTTATGTCCTAACCGAACCGCTTCCTCTTGCGCTAATGCTAACACTTTTTGTGCTCGTTCTGTAAAACGTCCGAACATCATTTTCATCAACCTCCTTTAATTCACTTCCATTGGTGTAATCGTTCACGAATGAGCGATGCACGACGAACATCACGTTCTTGCGGGCGTAATGCACCACCAGCATACTTTTGTAAAAAGCCGGGCTGCGTCAAAATCATTAGCTCTGTTAAAATTGTTTTTGGTACGTTCGTAATATATCCGAGATCGATGCCTAATCGTACATCAGATAAA
The DNA here is from genome assembly GCF_001996285.1 of Anoxybacillus kestanbolensis. Taxonomy (NCBI): domain Bacteria; kingdom Bacillati; phylum Bacillota; class Bacilli; order Caryophanales; family Anoxybacillaceae; genus Anoxybacillus; species Anoxybacillus kestanbolensis. Next base: position 53,456 of record NZ_MQAD01000038.1, read on the forward strand.
CATTGGGCAGCCTCTTTTGAACCAATGATCCGGCTGTTCGTTAGCACACCGTAAGAACGATATACCTTATCTTCTAATTGTATGTTAGAAGTTTTGACTAATGCCTCACGCGCCATTCGTTCTTGTTCAATTAGTTGACGAACAACTCCTGTTAAATCTTCAACAATATCCTCTTCACTTTTTCCAAGTGTAATTTGATTAGAAATTTGAAAAATGTTTCCTAACGCTTCACTACCTTCTCCATACGTGCCGCGAACAACTAGACCGAGCTGGTTGATCGCAGGAATCAATTGATTCATTTGCTGTGTTAACACAAGACCCGGCAAATGCATCATTACAGATGCTCGCAAACCTGTGCCGACATTCGTTGGACAGCTCGTCAAATAACCGTACTTTTCGTCGAAAGCGTAGTCAATATGTTGTTCAATCCAATCATCCAAAGCATTTGCCATTTTCAATGCTTCTTTCAGCTGAAAACCAGCAAATAGACATTGAATACGAATATGATCTTCCTCGTTGATCATAATACTTGCTTCTTCTTGTTCGGATAATAAACATGCACCAAACGTACAATCTTCAGCTAAATGAGGACTAATCAAATGTTTTTCAACTAATACACGTTTTTCAATAGATTGTAATTCATTCATTTTTAATAAGAAAAAAGGACCGATATGATCGAAACTTTTTTGTAAAAATAATCGTTCAAACAACTGAACAATTTGCATTGCTTCTTCATTTGTAAATACCGTTGGGAACGGATATTTTTTCATATTTCTCGCTAAACGAATACGGCTACTAAGTACAATATCAGAGTCTGGCCCCTCTTCATTCATCCATGGACTGAGAGCGCGTTGGAAAAACAAATGTTCATTCATATAATTAGGCGCCCCCTTCCGCATGTAATTTTGCTTCAAGTTCTCGAATTTGATCACGCACTTCAGCAGCCTTCTCAAATTGTTCTTTAGCAATAAGCTCCTGCAACATTTGTTTCAACTGCCCGATTTGCTTACGGACATACAACGTACCTCCTACTCGCTTCGGAATTTTTCCCTCATGCGCTACATGTCCTCCATGTAACTTTCGAAAAATAGGTGGTAAATGGCTACGAAACGTTTCATAACAACTCGCACAACCAAAACGACCGACTTTAACGAATTGAGCGTATGTCATTTTACAACGCTCACATTGTAATATATGTTCATTGTGAAAAGAGGGAGCTTTTGGCTCTTTTAGCGATGCATCCATATTTAATAGTCCAGCAATTAAATTATTGATTGAAAAAGCTCCTTGATGCGGGAACATAAACATTTCGCCTTTTTCGTGAGCGCATTGCTCACAAAGATGAAATTCTGTCTTCTCCCCATTAACAATTTTAGTGAAATGAAGCGTTGCTGGTCGTTGATTACACTCTTGACATATCAAAGTATTCACCCTCTCTACATATACTTTAACGATGTCAGCATCGCTTTTAATATGCGCGCACGCAACTCGTCACGATGAGGAAGGTCAAGAGATAAAACCGTGCGATCAATAATGCTTAACATCATATTCGCTTCTCGTTTTGAAATTACCTTTTCATCTAATAAGCGTTGAATAATATGTTCTCCATTTGTTTGACTAATTCTTTCTTGGACAAGTGACAATAAATGATCAATAAGCTGAGAAGTATTTTGAGTTTTCACTTTCATTATGCGAATATAGCCACCACCACCTCGTTTACTCTCGACAATGTATCCTCTTTCTAACGTAAAGCGTGTGTTAATGACATAATTTATTTGCGAAGGAACACACTGAAACTTGTCTGCAATTTCGCTTCGTTTAATCTCAACGATATCTTTTCCGCTCATATTTAATACTTGTTTTAAATATTGCTCAATGACATCAGAGATATTCCTCACATAATCCCTCCTCTGTCAGTTGACTTTGACTATATTTGACTTTAATTTTAATATATACGGATTTCTTCAAAAATGCAAGGATTCCCTTCTTTTTCTCATATATTTTACCCATTGCATTCACGATATAAAACAAAAAGACCAAGACAATTTAGTCTTGGTCTTTTTCTTGCCCGG
>NZ_MQAD01000039.1:0-3011 GCF_001996285.1 Anoxybacillus kestanbolensis
AAACGATATGGGTTAGACGAAGCCATCGTGCCTGTTTGCGAAATAATATTTCCCCAAGCATCATACTGATACTGTGCCACAACATTACCATTTGCATCGGTTAATGCCGTGACATCACCGTGACCATTTATATGGTAGTAATAAGTTACCCCACCCTTGGTCATTGTAACTGGGTTTCCTTGGTAATCCCACGTATACTCCGCCACGATGTTATTGTTGGCATCTGTTTCATATAGCACTTGGTTCGAGTCACCATCATAGTGATAATAGATGGTTCCGCTTGATGTTGTTTTGCTGATGCGTCTTCCAAGCTGATCGTACGTGAAAGACGCGATGGTTGTACCAGATACATTTTTTACTTCAATGAGACGGTTGTCATCATCGTACACAAATGTCTTATTGCCGTTGTTCGTTAAATTGCCATTGGCATCGTACGTGTACGCTTGTCCGTTGACCGCTGTTAATTGGTCGGCGGCGTCATACGTGTATGTTGTGGTAGTAGTCGTTCCATTATTTACAATTTTCTTCGTACGGTTCCCCACAGCATCGTATTCGTACGTGATGGTCGTCCCGTCTGCTAGTGTTTCTTTTGTCAACTGATTCAACGCATCATATTGATACGTGATCGTTCCATTGTTGGTTTCCACACTGGTAATGTTGCCATTGGCATCATAGCTGTAGTTGAAGTAATTTAAGACATTGCCGTTCGCGCCAAAGTTTTTAATCGATTTTAACTGGTTGGCATCATTATACTCGTAGGCGGTATAGGTGCCATTCGCATGGATTATCGAACAGTGCCAGGCACTGTTCGCCAATATCGATTCCCGCTTTGATCGCTGCTCTTCTGCTTTCCACCGCGCTGCATAAGTCCGGCATGTTGCCGGGATGAGCCGCTGTTTTCATGTATAAATGCCGCCGCTAATCCGGAATCATAACTTCAAAAACCGGATAACGGAGGAACAAGATGAAAAAACGGCTCGCTTTTTGCTTTTCGCAGGGCTCTTCTCCTTGCAGTCCATTCATGCTTTGGCCCGCGATGAGTGGATGGAAATAGCGAAAAAGTTTATACCACCCAACACTGTTCTTGCAGATCCCGAATCGATCGAGCTGTATGATTTTGATCAAGACGGGCGCAACCAAATCGTGGCGACATTCCAACTTCAAGCGGGCGAACCGCCTTCCCGCTCCAAATTCGGAGCGATTGCATTGAAAAAACAGAGGCAGGCTGGCAAAAAGTATGGAAGACCGAAATAGTAAATGACTCCGCCTTTCGTCATCATCACTAGGCGGCCCATATATATTGCACTACCATTTTTTATTGGCACCCGCTTCGTCACATAAACCAAGTGACAGATACTCATCCTATAAAACACCCCCAGCTGCATTTTACGCAGTTGGGGGATTCTATACAATATTATTTCATAAAAGACAAGTGCCCGCTCCTAATTTCTTGGTTTACCAATCCGATAATTTTAATAACTTATATACTTCCTTATCATGAAAGTCTGATTCAGAAATTTGTAATATATCTATAAGTCTCTGAATTCCCCCTATCCACATGCGATCGTCATCCTCAGCTGCTTTTATTAGCGAAGCCTCTATATGTGGAACTATCACACTTTTATCTATACTCTTCAATATCTCTATCGCTGTAGGGACACCAGGCCAATTCATATCTTGCATTAACTCTATTAAGCAGGGTATCGCCAGCCTATTTCGTGGGTATCCAATTTTATTTAAAACTTTAACCGCATTCTCCCAACAATGCTTCTCGGTATCTTGTATTAACAAAGGAGTGTATTCATCATCAATTGTTGTTAACTCCCTTATTGCAGATAGTTGAACTTCTTGGGGCATATTCCAACTCAAGTTTTTCATCAATCTTTTAACTTCACTAAGTTCCATTAAAATTCATCTCCTACTATTTAACTTTCACAGAAAGGGCCTGCAATAATTTTGTATATTCATGTGGTCTAGTATTAGCATTTTCCCTTGAGTTTATCCATCCCTGCATTTTCTTCATATTTACTGGTCTCACTGACACATGAGTTTTACCATCTTTTATTGCTACTAGTTTTCCTGTTGCATTAATGGCCTCAATAGTAGTTGCTGTATATGGTCCAGATAAAGGCTTTACTGTAGTATAGGATAGCCCACTAACATCTTTTGGTCTTGGAGTTAAATTAGTGCCGTTTCCACTTCCAGTACGATAAATAACTGTTGGGTTTTTCCTATTAAATTTACGTTCTAAAACACTGACTATCTCATTTGCTGCAACATATGCAATCACTATTGCGGTTGCCTCAACAGCGGCTGCTGTTAGCCATGAAATTGATACACCTGCTAATGGAACTAAAAGAAAAGCGAAGTGACCATTTATATCCACATATATAACAGGATTATTTTTAGTGTAAACATATTGATTTATACTAAGCGGCTCGTTTTCAACCCCATGGAACGTATCTCTTGTCAAGAATCGCCCCATATTCGCCTCATAATACCGCGCCATTAGGTAGTATAGTCCGGTTTCCTCATCGTAATAATACCCGGCATAACGGTATGGGTTCGCTGTTGCCAGCGCACCGGTTTTGGACAGAATGTTACCCCATGCGTCATACTCGTATTGGGCGACGACATTTCCGCTTGCATCCGTCAATGCAACGACATCTCCATGACCGTTCAAATGATAGTAGTAAGTGGCTCCGGCTTTCGTCATCGTGACCGGGCGGCCCAATGCGTCCCACGTATATTCCGCTGTGATGTTGTTGTTGGCGTCTGTTTCATACAACAGACGAATCGAGTCGCCATCGTAGTGATAGTAAGTCGTACCGCTTGATGTTGTTTTGCTGATGCGTCTTCCTTGATGGTCATACGTATAGGTTGCGATCGTAGTGCCCGATGCGTTTTTTACTTGAATGAGACGGTTTTCGTCATCATACACAAACGTTTTGTTGCCGTTGTTCGTTAAATTGCCATTGGCATCGTACGTGTACGCTTGTCCGTTGACGGCT
>NZ_MQAD01000004.1:0-49512 GCF_001996285.1 Anoxybacillus kestanbolensis
GTCACACCCGTTCCCATCCCGAACACGGAAGTTAAGCTCTCCAGCGCCGATGGTAGTTGGCGGGACACCGCCTGCGAGAGTAGGACGTTGCCGGGCAAGAAAACGACCAAGACAAATTAGTCTTGGTCTTTTTGTCTTTTTGCACCCCCGCACCAAATGATTATTTCTGAAGTATATTGTTATATGAAACTGGGAAAACTATTGGCGGGAGGTGGAGAACGAATGTGTTATAAAGAAACTTGTATTGTATGTGATGAGCAAAATAAAAAAGGGATTCATGTTTTTCATCATTTCATATGTATGGATTGTCACAACGACTTGATTCAAACCGAAACAAATGATGAAAAATACAAATTTTACGTTGATCGGTTGAAAAGAATAGGAGAGAATAAAATATATTCATAACTGAGGCCCCTACTATGATTAGGGCCTGTTTTATTTTAATATAAAATATATAAAACAACGTGAGCGAGGAAGCGAATAAAGATGGATCAAACGAAAACACCTCTATATACACTTTTACGTGAACATGCTTCGACACAACCGATTTCATTTCACGTACCAGGGCATAAATATGGAGCTGTTTTTTATGAAGAAGCTCTTTTTTCTTTTGCGCCATTATTGCATTTAGACGTAACTGAGCTTTCACATTTAGACGATTTACATCATCCAGCAGGGGCAATTGAACAAGCACAACAGTTAGCAGCAAATTTGTATGGAGTAAAGCGCACATATTTTTTAGTCAACGGTTCTACGGCTGGTAATTTAGCTATGATTGTAGCCGCGTGTGAAAAAAATAAGAAAGTCATCGTACAACGTAATTGTCATAAATCCATTTTACATGCGCTACATCTTGTTGGGGCAACACCGATTTTTATCTCTCCAGAATTTGATGAAGATGTTCAAGTCATGTCTTTCGTGTCTTTTGAAACAATTTCTCATATGTTGCGCAAGCATCCAGATGCGGCTGCACTTATTTTAACAAATCCAAACTATTACGGCATGGCTATTGATTTAACACCAATCATTCAGTTGGCACATTCTTATCGAATCCCTGTTTTAGTTGATGAGGCACATGGTGCTCATTTTGTGCTCGGAGAACCTTTTCCAAAATCGGCGGTTGAGTGTGGGGCGGACGTTGTTGTACAATCAGCCCATAAAACGCTCCCAGCTATGACTATGGGGTCTTTTCTACATTTTAATAGCGAACTGGTCGATGAACGTGCGTTAAAATACTTTTTGCAAGTTTTCCAAACAAGTAGCCCGTCTTATCCGATCATGGCTTCACTTGATTTGGCACGCGCTTATGTAGCACGACAAACGCGTGAAACGATTGATGAAATAATTGCCCAAATTCAATTATTTAAACAAGAATTGCGAACAATTGAGGCGATTCATGTTGTGGAATCACGACATCCGCTTATCCGAACAGACTTATTAAAAATTACGTTGCAAACACGTAGCGCACATTCAGGATATGAGTTACAACAGTTATTAGAAATGAATGGGATATTCACGGAGATGGCTGATCCGTATAACGTATTACTTGTCTATCCGCTTGCGAAAATGAAACAACTCCCAGACGTTACGGAGCGTATAAAACGCGCGTTGCAATCCATTCGTCGTGGGCCGCAAAATGAACGAGTACAAATTCAGTTACCGAAACATTGTCAAGCAGTAAGTTATGAATGGACGAAAGGTCGCCAAACAAAAAAAATTTTGCTTCACGATGCAATCGGATGTGTTTGTGCTCAAATGGTTGTCCCTTATCCACCTGGGATTCCTATTTTACTTATCGGAGAAATTGTGACAAGGCAACATATTGAGATCATTCAGTATTTGAAGAAAACGGATGCCTATTTTCAAACAGATATAGACGGAGATTACATCGAAGTGTTTCAGGAGGTATGAGATGAGTTATTTATTTTTTTCATTTGAAGGTCCAGAGGGGGCAGGGAAAACAACGATCGTCCGCATGTTAAAGGATTATTTGAGCGAACAACATGTTGATGTTGTAGCGACACGTGAGCCAGGTGGAATCGACATTGCCGAGCAAATTCGTGCAGTTATTTTGCATCCTAATAACGAACGAATGGATGCGCGGACAGAAGCTTTGCTTTATGCTGCGGCAAGGCGACAACATTTAGTTGAAAAAGTGATTCCTGCGTTGAAAGATGGGAAAGTCGTTCTTTGTGATCGCTTTATTGACAGTTCTTTAGCTTATCAAGGTGTAGCGCGCGGTTTAGGGATAGATGAGATATTAGCTATTAATGCATTCGCTATTGAGAATTGGATGCCTACATTAACAATTTATTTTGATATTGATCCATCGCTTGGATTAGCGCGCATTCGCGAAAATGGATTGCGGGAAGTGAATCGACTTGATTTAGAGGAATTATCGTTTCATGAACAAGTGCGCAAAGGGTATATGGTGCTATTAGACCGTTTTCCAAATCGGATAAAAAAAGTGGACGCTACTCAACCGATAACAAAAGTGTTTGAGGACGTATGGGCACTAATTGAGCCTTTAATAAGAAAGTGAGAGGATTTTTATGTCTTGGAAAACGCTTGAAATGAATCAACCGCATGTAGCGAAAACGATCGCCAATAGCATAAGAAAAGGAAGAGTGGCCCATGCCTATTTGTTTAAAGGACAAAAAGGGACGGGGAAGAAGGAAGCAGCTCTTTTATTTGCGAAGCGTCTGTTTTGTTTGACACATGTGCACGATGAGCCTTGTGAAATATGTGTCAACTGTCGACGAATTGAATCTGGTAATCATCCGGATGTTCATCTCGTTATCCCAGATGGAAACTCCATTAAAAAGCAACAAATTGAGCAATTGCAAGAGGAGTTTACAAAAACAGCTGTCGAATCGAGTCGTAAATTATATATTATTGAACATGCTGATCAAATGACTGTTCAAGCAGCCAACAGTTTGCTGAAATTTTTAGAGGAACCATCAGCAAAAACGGTGGCAATTTTGTTAACGGAGCAATTTCATCGCATACTTCCGACCATTGTTTCGCGTTGCCAAGTTGTTTCATTCCATCCGTTGTCAACGGAGCGAATATATGCTTATTTACAACAAAAAGGTGTAGCGCGGGAGTTAGCGATATTAGCTGCAAGAGTAACGAACAATGTGGAAGAAGCATATCAATTAAGTCAAGATGATTGGTTTGCACAAGCACGAAAAATAGTGATACAATTATATGAAGCATTAAACAAGCAATATGTCCAAGCATTGCTCGTTATTCAGCAACATTGGCTGACTCATTTTACGAATAAAGAGCAAATGAATATAGGATTGGACTTGTTATTATATTTATATAAAGACTTACTATATGTCATACTCGGTGAAAAACAACAAATTGCATACGATGATTGCATAAGCGAATTCCAGCGGTCGCGTTTTCTCTATTCTGAAAAGCAAATTGCTCAACATATGAAAGCAATTTTACAAGCAAAAGCGCGGTTGCATACGAATATGAATCCGCAGCTTTTAATGGAACAGTTAGTATTGCAGTTGCGGGAGGGATCTGCGTTTGTATGAAGTTGTAGGTGTTCGTTTTAAAAAAGCGGGAAAGATTTATTATTTCGACCCGGGGGATTTACCCATTTCAAATGGTGATTATGTTATTGTTGAAACTGTTCGCGGTGTTGAATTTGGGAAGGTTGTTGTAGCTAAAAAGCAAGTCGACGAAAAAGACATTGTTTTGCCGTTGAAAAAAGTAATTCGCCTAGCTGATCAAAAAGATAAGCTTGTTGTAGAAGAAAATAAAAAGGCAGCGGAAGAAGCATACGATATTTGCTTGAAAAAAGTAGAAGAGCATGGATTAGAAATGAAGCTCGTCGATGTGGAGTATACATTTGATCGTAATAAAATCGTTTTTTATTTTACTGCTGATGGACGAGTTGATTTCCGTGAACTTGTTAAAGATTTAGCTGCTATTTTCCGCACTAGAATTGAGTTAAGACAAATCGGCGTACGAGATGAAGCGAAAATGTTAGGTGGAATCGGTCCATGTGGACGTATGCTTTGTTGTTCGACGTTTTTAGGTGACTTTGATCCTGTTTCTATAAAAATGGCAAAAGATCAAAATTTATCATTAAATCCGACAAAAATATCAGGATTATGTGGTCGATTAATGTGTTGTTTAAAATATGAAAACGACGAATACGAAACAGCGAAAGAACAGTTGCCGGATTTAGGGGAAATGATCGAAACGCCTCTTGGACTAGGGAAAGTTGTTGGTTTGAACATTTTAGAACGAGTGTTACAAGTGGAGTTAGTGGAAAAAGATCGGGTAGTTGAGTATACGATTGATGAATTAATAAAAGAAAAAGTTCTTCCTACTCAAGCCACAGAGTGATGGGGTGGATGGCGCGTGAATAAAAAAGAGATTTTCCAATCTGTAACGAGTATCGAGGAGCAAATTGCTCATTTATACAAGCAGCTCGGTGAGTTAAAAAGTTATCTTGGAGAGTTAATCGAAGAAAATCATCGCCTCCAAGTTGAAAATGACCATTTGCGTAGACGGCTCGAGCAGCTGTCTGAGCGAAAAATTGAACAAGGCAAAAAACAGACGAAAGCGAAGTTAGTCGATATAGGCGAAGGGTATGATAATTTAGCTCGCTTGTATCAAGAGGGATTTCATATTTGCAACGTACATTACGGAAGTTTACGGACCGATGGAGATTGTTTGTTTTGCTTGTCATTTTTAAATAAAAAATAGCCTTTCTGACAAATGGTCTGGAAGGCTATTTTGTTGTAGAAAGAGGGAGTTTACATGTTGCGTGAAGATGAACGACTGGACTACTTACTAGCAGAAGATATGAGAATTATCCAAAGTCCATCCGTGTTTGCTTTTTCATTAGATGCTGTATTGTTAGCGAATTTTGTATACGTTCCGATTCAAAAAGGAAATTTAGTTGATTTATGTACAGGCAACGGAGTGATCCCGCTGTTGTTAAGTAAGCGGACGAGAGGAAAAATTATTGGTGTCGAAATTCAAGAAAAGATTTATGATATGGCGAAACGAAGTGTACAATATAACGGACTAGAAGGGCAAATTGAAATGATTCACGGCGATATTAAAGATATGCCTGCTTGTCTCGGACATAGTAAATTTGATGTCGTAACGTGCAATCCGCCTTATTTTCCAACACCAAACCAAGAAGAAATCAACAAAAATGAACATTTTGCCATTGCGCGTCATGAAATTTACTGTACGTTAGAAGATGTCATTCGCGTTAGCAGTCAATTGTTAAAGCAAGGTGGTAAAGCAGCTTTTGTTCACCGTCCAGAACGTTTGTTAGACATTGTTACATTGATGAGGCAATATCGTTTGGAGCCGAAACGTTTACGATTCATTTATCCAAAAGAGGGAAAAGAGGCGAACACCATTTTAATTGAAGGGATAAAAGATGGAAATAAAGGACTAAAAATATTGCCGCCTCTGATCGTGTATGAACAAAATGGGGAATATACGAGTGAACTAAAATATATTTTATATGGGGAATGAGATTATATGAACGAACAAAAAAGCTTTGTTGAAGAAGGGGAAAAGGGCGTTTTGTACATTGTCCCAACGCCAATCGGAAATTTGCAAGATATGACATTTCGTGCGGTCGACACGTTACGGACAGTTCACTTTATTGCTGCTGAAGATACACGTCAAACGAAAAAGTTGCTTAACCATTTCGATATTCACACACCGCTTGTGAGTTATCACGAACATAATAAAGAGGCGAGCGGTGAAAAAATTGTTGCCGCCTTGTTAGAAGGAAAACATGTTGCATTAGTAAGCGACGCAGGTACGCCAACGATTTCTGATCCGGGTTATGAACTTGTTAAGGGCGCACTAAACGTTAATTGTAAAGTCATTCCGCTCCCTGGTGCTAACGCAGCTGTGACGGCACTGACAGCATCCGGGCTTCCGACGAGCCATTTTTATTTTTATGGATTTTTACCACGTCATAAAAAAGAAAAGAAAAAAGAGCTCGAGCAACTAAAACATATAAAAGATACGCTCATTTTTTACGAGGCACCGCATCGTCTCCAAGAAACGTTAACGATCATGCATCATATATTCGGAAATCGAAAAATGGCTCTAGCACGTGAATTAACAAAAAAATTTGAACAGTTTATTCGTGGAACGATTGAAGAAGTGATGCATTGGGCAGAACATCATGAAGTGCGCGGGGAGTTTTGTCTTCTTATAGAAGGGAATCATGTCACATTAAATGATGAATCGGTATGGTGGGATCATTTAACGATTGTTGAGCACGTAAACTATTACATGGAAGTAAAGCAATATACTTCGAAGGAAGCCATTAAACAAGTGGCGAAAGATCGGCAATTGCCGAAGCGGGATGTGTATGAAGCATATCATAAGTAAAAAAGTTTCTCTAGGAAAAACTAGAGAAACTTTTTATTTTGATTGTTGAAGCAAGTTTTGGATTTCTTGCAATAACGTTTCTGCGCCTTCTTTACTTAAAATGATTTTTCCGTCTGCAAGCTTGAAGTTGTCGTCAGATACTTCCCCAGTTACTACGCAAGTCATATTTGGCTTGTATTTTTTCAAAATGATGCGCTCGTCATCTACGTAAATTTCCAACGCATCTTTTTCTGCAATGCCTAACGTGCGGCGCAGCTCAATCGGAATAACAACGCGACCTAACTCATCGACTTTACGAACAATACCTGTTGATTTCATGTTTATTCTCCTCTCCTTCTTTCATCTTTTTTCGTCAATATTCGACAAAATCTCTATGGATTTATCATAACAACTTTTCCATTAAGCGTCAATCCTTTTATATGCAATAATAAAAAAAAATGTATGATTTACATGTCGTTGCACATAAAATTCGCCAAAATTATGGTTGAAATGACAAAATCCAAACGATTTGACAAGAGATGCATAACAGTTTTTAACTGCTTTTCAAGACGATACGAACTTTATTATAAATATTGTTCGACAAAATTCAACATAAATTCGACAAATTTTCTTGTATATTTTCGACAAAAGTATATTGTTTATCGACAATCTCATGCTGGATAGTTGACAGCGCTCTCTATTTTTATGTATATTTTGGTGAGATAAGAGGAATAGATGCAAATATGCAATCGCTCTCGTCCTTTGGGCGAGAGCGTTTCTACTACACGTGCGACAAGGAGGGGTACAAGTGACGAAGAAAACGTTTTATATCACAACACCTATTTATTATCCGAGCGATAAATTACATATCGGTCATGCGTATACAACGGTGGCTGGCGATGCAATGGCGAGATATAAACGAATGCGCGGCTATGATGTGATGTACTTGACTGGAACGGATGAGCACGGCCAAAAAATTCAGCGGAAGGCAGAAGAAAAAGGAGTTACTCCACAAGCATATGTCGATGAAATTGTGGCCGGAATTAAAGAATTGTGGAAAAAGCTTGATATATCTTACGACGATTTTATTCGTACAACGGAACAGCGTCATAAACAAGTCGTTGAGAAAATTTTTGCCCGCCTTTTAGAACAAGGGGACATTTATTTAGACGAGTACGAAGGATGGTACTGTACTCCATGTGAGTCGTTTTATACGGAAAGACAATTAGTTGATGGAAATTGTCCAGATTGCGGGCGTCCTGTCGAAAAAGTAAAAGAGCAATCATATTTTTTCCGCATGAGCAAATATGTTGATCGGTTATTAGCGTTTTATGAAGAAAATCCGCAATTCATCCAGCCAGAATCGCGTAAAAATGAAATGATTAACAACTTTATCAAGCCAGGTTTAGAAGATTTAGCGGTATCACGAACGACATTTGATTGGGGCATTCGTGTTCCGGGAGACCCGAAGCACATCATTTATGTATGGATCGATGCGCTGTCGAACTATATTACGGCGTTAGGATATGGAACAGAAAATGACGAAAAATATAAAACGTATTGGCCAGCGGACGTCCACCTTGTTGGAAAAGAAATTGTTCGTTTCCATACGATTTATTGGCCAATTATGTTGATGGCGCTAGATCTTCCACTTCCGAAAAAAGTGTTTGCGCACGGCTGGTTGCTTATGAAAGATGGAAAAATGTCGAAATCAAAAGGAAACGTCGTTGATCCGGTGACGTTAATCGATCGTTACGGTCTCGATGCATTGCGTTATTATTTGCTTCGTGAAGTGCCGTTTGGCTCAGATGGTGTATTTACGCCGGAAGGTTTTGTTGAGCGTATAAACTACGACTTAGCAAACGATTTAGGTAACTTGCTTAATCGAACTGTAGCGATGATTGAGAAATATTTTGGTGGACGTATCCCAGTATACGGCGGTACGCACACACCGTTTGATGAACAGCTTGTGCAAACAACGTATGATACGGTAAAACAATACGAGGAAGCGATGGAACATATGCAATTTTCCCACGCTTTAACAACGATTTGGCAACTCATTAGTCGCACGAACAAATATATTGATGAAACGCAACCGTGGGTGTTGGCAAAAGATGAAACGTTGCGTGATCAGTTGGCTTCTGTTATGTCGCATTTGGCAGAGTCTCTTCGTTATGTAGCCGTTTTATTGCAGCCATTTTTAACAGAAACGCCTAAACGGATGTTTGCCCAGCTCGGCATTCAGGATGAACAGTTGATGAGCTGGGATAGTTTGCAAACGTTCGGTGCTTCGCAACAAGAACGAACAGTTGAGAAGGGAACGCCGCTTTTCCCACGGCTAGACGTACAAGAAGAAGTGCAATATATTCAAACGCAAATGAAGGGAACAACAGTCAATAAAGAGGAAAAACAAGAGCAAAGCGAAGAAATTACGATCGATGATTTTATGAAAGTAGACTTGCGCGTTGCACAAGTGATTCACGCTGAACCAATTCCAAAAGCCGATCGCTTACTTAAACTGCAACTTGATTTAGGATATGAAAAACGTCAAGTTGTATCAGGTATTGCGAAATATTACAAACCAGAGGACTTAATTGGGAAAAAAGTGATTTGTGTGACGAATTTAAAACCTGTCAAACTGCGTGGAGAATTATCACAGGGTATGATTTTAGCAGGAGAAAAAGATGGTGTATTATCGTTGGCGACAGTAGACGAGTCGCTTCCAAATGGTGCAAAAGTGAAGTAAAGAGGTGTTGTGAAAACACCTCTTTGTTTCTATTTTGTAACGTAATTGTTATATAGCTGTGATTTATGTAACGGGATTGTGTGGTAAACTGAACATCGGAAGAAAAGAGGGGTTATATGTTATTTGATACACATGCACATTTAAATGCTACACAATTTAACGAAGATGTTGAACAAGTTATCGAACGAGCACGTGCAGAAGGTGTGTCACATATTGTTGTTGTCGGATTTGATCGTCCAACTATCGAGCGAGCAATGGAGTTAGCTGATCAATATTCCTTTATTTACGCAGCTGTCGGATGGCATCCTGTTGATGCGATTCATATGACTGATGACGATCTTATGATGATTGAGCAGCTAGCAGCGCATCCGAAAGTGGTGGCGCTCGGTGAGATGGGGCTTGATTATTATTGGGATCAGTCGCCGAAAGAAGTACAAAAAGAAGTATTTCGAAAGCAAATTCGTTTAGCTAAAAAAGTGAAGTTGCCGATTATTATACATAATCGCGATGCGACAGCTGATATTGTTCATATTTTACAGGAAGAGCAAGCGGCAGAAGTCGGTGGCGTGATGCATTGTTTTACTGGTAGTGTAGAAGTGGCGCATCAATGCATCGATATGAATTTTTATATTTCGTTTGGTGGTCCTGTTACGTTTAAAAATGCAAAAAAACCGAAAGAAGTAGCAAAAGAAATTCCGCTTGATCGGCTACTTATTGAAACGGACTGTCCGTATTTAACGCCGCATCCGTTTCGCGGAAAACGAAACGAACCAAGCTATGTAAAGTATGTTGCCGAAGCGATCGCTGAATTAAAAGGGTTATCTTTTGAAGAAGTTGCTCAAAAAACGTCCGACAACGCCAAGCGATTATTCGGCATCATTTGATAGAGAAACGTGTCGATTGATTGGAAGACTTGTCTAAAGAAAAGATGAAACGTGATCGTTCTACATCTTTTTTCACAAACATACAATAAGCTTGTCGACAAGTCTTTCTTCCCTTATGAAAGAATATTTTGAATAATAGATAATAAGTTTCATAGAGAGGGAGGGTCGTCACGGTCATCTATCGGAAAAGGAGGCGTTTTTATTTTGATTACGTATGTAAAAAAATTATTGCAATCAACATCAAAGAAAAAAATTGCGCTAGCTACAGGAGGATTTCTGGTATTATCAGGAATGACAGGATATGCTAGCTATGAATGGACAAAAGAAACGGTTACGTTATATACGAACGGAAAAGAGCAAAAAGTACGTACCCATGCCAATACAGTCGCTGAGTTATTAAAAGAACAAAACATTAAGCTAAAAGAAGAAGATTTTATTTCTCCCTCACCGCAAACAAAAATTGTTAATCATTTAACTGTTAAGTGGGAAGCGAGTAAGCCGATTGTACTCATTGTTGATGGGGTAGAAAAGAAGTTAAGGACGACGGCTAAAACTGTCAAGGATGTATTGCATATTCAACAAATCGAGCTTCGTGAGCACGATCAAGTATCGCCAAACGTTGACGAAGTAGTGAAAGAAAATATGAAAATTGTGATAAGTAAGGCATTTCCAATCACATTAAATGACGGCGGCAAACAGCAACAAGTTTGGTCTACTTCGACTACGGTCGCTGACTTTTTAGCTAAACAACACATTACATTGCGGGAGCTGGATCGCGTTCAACCAAAATTGAATGAAATGATTCAACCAAACACAAAAATAAACATTGTTCGAGTTGAAAAAGTCACCGATGTAGTGGAAGAACCAGTAAATTATACAGTTGTGAAAAAGAAAGACGCACAATTGGAAAAAGGCAAGCAAAAGGTAATTAGCGAAGGCGAAAAAGGGCTTGTCGCCAAGCAGTACGAAGTCATCTTGGAAAACGGAAAAGAAGTATCGCGTAAATTAATTAAAACAGAGACAATTAAACCGAGCAAAAATCGTATTGTTGCGATTGGAACAAAGCCAGTTGCCAAAATATTAGCCTCGCGTGGAAGTGGGGAAGTGTCCGAAGAACTTTACGTGATCGCTACAGCGTATACAGCATATTGCACAGGATGTTCTGGAACGACAGCAACGGGAATTAATTTGCGTGCCAATCCAAACGCAAAAGTAATTGCTGTTGATCCGCGCGTTATTCCGCTCGGAACGAAAGTATACGTAGAGGGGTACGGATATGCAGTTGCGGCCGACACAGGGAAAAATGTAAAGGGATATAAAATCGATTTATTTTTCCCTGATAAATCAACTGCATATCGCTGGGGCACGAAACGTGTGAAAATAAAAATTATAAAATAACACAGAGGATTTCACGATCCTCTGTTTTTTTCGTTATAATGGGTGAAGAACACATGAGAGATGGAGGATTTTATGAAAATTAAGGAAATTATCGTGGTTGAAGGGCGCGATGATACCGTAGCGATTCGTCGGGCGGTAGATGCTGATACGATTGAAACGAACGGTGCAGCCATTAATGATGAAACAATCGAACGCATTCGTTTAGCTCAACAACAGCGCGGAGTCATTATTTTTACCGATCCGGATTATCCGGGTGAAAAAATTCGTAAAACAATTGCTGAACGTGTGCCGGGATGCAAACATGCCTTTTTAACGCGTGAAGAAGCGCGGGGAAAGCACGGAAAAGGTCTCGGTGTTGAGCACGCTTCGATTGAAGCGATTCGCACAGCGCTATTAAGTGTGTACGAAGAAATGATTGATCCGAAAGAAGAAATTTCATTTCAACAGCTTGTCGATGCCGGATTAATCGGTGGTCCATTCGCACGAGCTCGCCGTGAGCGGTTAGGTCAATTATTAAAAATTGGTTATACAAACGGAAAACAGCTGCATAAACGGTTACAAATGTTTCAAATTTCAAAAGAACAATTTATAGAAGCGATGAAGCAAGTTATACAGGAGGAAGAACATGTATAAAGATATTGCTACACCGACCCGTACAAAAGAAATTTTAGAGAAGTATGGTTTTTCGTTCAAAAAAAGTTTAGGTCAAAATTTTTTAATTGAGCCGAATGTTTTACACCGCATTGTTGATTTCGCCCAACTTTCTGAACGAACAGGTGTTATTGAAATTGGACCGGGAATCGGGGCGCTTACGGAGCAACTAGCGCGGCGAGCAAAAAAAGTGGTCGCATTTGAAATTGATCAACGGCTTCTTCCCATTTTAGCAGATACGCTTTCCCCATATACGAATGTATCAATCATTCACGAAGATATATTAAAAGCAGACGTACAACAAGTGATAGCGGAACAGTTCACAGATGTTGATGATATTATGGTTGTTGCCAACTTGCCGTATTACGTCACGACACCAATTATTATGAAGTTGTTGACTGATCGTTTACCTATTCGCGGTATGGTCGTTATGTTACAAAAAGAGGTAGCTGATCGTATGGCTGCGAAACCAGGGACAAAAGATTACGGCTCCTTGACGATTGCTGTGCAATATTATACGCATGCTGAAACGGTGATGCATGTGCCGAGAACGGTATTTGTGCCAAAGCCAAATGTCGATTCTGCCGTTATTCGCTTATTGAAACGAGAGCAACCTGCCGTTTCTGTCTCGAATGAAGATTTTTTCTTTGCTGTCGTTCGTGCGAGTTTTGGACAGCGGCGGAAAACGATTTTAAATAATTTACTGAACCAATTGCCAAACGGCAAGGAGAAAAAAGAACAGATTGAAAATGCGCTCGCGAATGCTGGCATTGATCCGAAACGTAGAGGAGAGACGCTCGCCATTGCTGAGTTCGCTACATTAAGCGAACAATTATATCCCATTTTTTATCAAGAGGCTTAATGCCTCTTTTTTTTACACGTTCTATCCTTTCGTCGCATATGTTACAAACAAAACAAACGAAAGGGCGGGTGTGTGTGATTCAAGTGGGAGATATTGTTGCACGAAAATCGTATGAATGTGATATTTTGTTTCGGGTTATTGATATAAAAGAAAAAGAAGGGGAAAAAGAAGCCATTTTATATGGGGAGGATGTTCGTCTTATAGCCGATGCTCCGTTTTCTGATTTAGTTGTTATTGACGAGCGGGAAAAAAAGAGAAGAAAAGAAGAAGAAAAGCGGCATATTGAGCAGTGCTATAAATTGTTGCGTCAAGATTATCGGGCGCTACGGGAAAAAAGTGAATATGATGCGACAGGCGGATATGAAGTGAAAATGGATTTTTTCCAATTACCGGGACGTGTGCTTCATATAGATGGCGACCCGCTTTATTTACGTAAATGTATGCAGCTGTACGAAAGAATTGGGGTACCGGTATATGGTGTGCATTGTAATGAAATAGATATGCCCGATCGCATTATTCCGCTGCTGGAGCAAGTGCGTCCAGATATTTTAGTTGTAACTGGGCACGATGCTTATTCAAAATCAAAAGGAGCGGTTGATGATTTGAAAGCGTATCGCCATTCCAAGCATTTTGTACAAACGGTGAGACAAGCGCGAAAAAAAATCCCGAACCTTGATCAACTTGTCATTTTTGCTGGGGCGTGTCAATCACACTTCGAATCACTTATTCGTGCAGGAGCCAACTTTGCGAGCTCACCTGCACGCGTCAATATTCATGCGCTTGATCCAGTATATATTGTATCGCGAATTAGCTTTACACCGTTTATGGATCGCGTCAACGTGTGGGATGTATTAAGAAATACATTAACAGGTGAAAAAGGGCTTGGCGGTGTTGAGACGCGCGGTGTTTTGCGGACAGGGATGCCTTTTCGGACGATGGATGAGCAAACATAAACAAAAAATCTCTTGTCTTTTTGCCGTTGTGGTAAAAAGACAAGAATATCATTTTGTTTTTTAACACTTTTTGTACATAATTTTTTCTATTATTGTCCATAATAAAAATAAAAGTATTGACATAAAATATTTTTTGTTGATATAATTCTTATTTTTTGACTTATTCATTTTCGTTTGTTATACTATGTAATAGTGAGGTGGGTACGATGGGAAAAACATTGTCGGAAATTAAAAAAGTGTTGGATTCGAATCTCGGTAAAAGATTGACGTTAAAAGCGAACGGTGGGCGTCGAAAGACAATCGAGCGTTGTGGTGTGTTAGCCCAAACATATCCGTCCGTATTTGTTGTTGAACTCGATCAAGAAGAAAACGCTTTTGAACGTGTATCATATAGTTATGCAGACGTGTTGACGGAAACAGTACAACTTACATTTTTAGATGACGAACAAGTAGCGATGAGCAGCTCACATTCATGACGGCTAAGGAGGCGACCAATATCGGTGGTCTCTTTTTTTGTGGCCATTGAAAAGGTACGTATTTGTTCACTATTTTTTGTGGTAAAATGTCGATAGGAGTTTGAAGTCGGAAAAGTAGGTGAACAGTTTGAGGTTGTTAGTGAAAGCACCAGCGAAAATTAATTTATCACTCGACGTATTACATAAGCGCCCAGACGGCTACCATGAAGTAAAAATGGTGATGACGACGATTGATTTAGCTGATCGTGTCGAGTTAATGGATTTGTATAGCGATACGATCCAAATTATTTCGCACAATCGCTT
Organism: Anoxybacillus kestanbolensis; assembly: GCF_001996285.1. Lineage (NCBI taxonomy): Bacteria > Bacillati > Bacillota > Bacilli > Caryophanales > Anoxybacillaceae > Anoxybacillus > Anoxybacillus kestanbolensis. The sequence continues at coordinate 14,652 of NZ_MQAD01000004.1, forward strand.
CGTGCCGGATGATGAACGCAATTTAGCATATCAAGCTGCTAAATTGTTGAAGGAGAAAGTGGGTGTTCGTCGAGGGGTAGCGATTTCTATTACGAAGTATATTCCCGTTGCGGCGGGTCTTGCAGGTGGAAGCAGCGATGCCGCTGCAACGTTGCGAGGATTAAATAAGCTGTGGGGGTTAGGGTTGAGTTTAGACGAACTTGCTGAAATTGGAGCGGAGATTGGCTCGGACGTTCCGTTTTGCGTATATGGAGGAACAGCGATCGCAACGGGACGGGGAGAGAAAATTGAGCATATTCCTGCTCCTCCACCAAGTTGGGTCATTTTAGCAAAACCAACAATTGGTGTATCGACGGCAGAGGTGTACCGAAATTTACAACTACAATCTGTGAATCATCCGGATGTAGACGGAATGGTTGCTGCGATTAGAGAAAAAGATTATGAAAAAATTTGTGCGCTCGCTGGAAACGTATTAGAAAGTGTCACGCTAAACATGTATCCTGAAGTCGCGCAAATTAAGGAACAAATGAGACGTTTTGGTGCAGATGTATCATTAATGAGCGGAAGTGGACCGACCGTGTTTGGTCTTGTTCAACATGATTCGCGGTTACAACGTGTATATAATGGTTTGCGAGGTTTTTGCGAACACGTATATGCTGTTCGATTAATTGGAGAAAGACATGAACAATAAAGGAGGAGTTATTGTATGAAATTAAGGCGAAGTAGTCGGCTTGTCGATATGACACACTATTTGCTTTATCATCCACACCAGCTTGTTCCGCTTACTTTTTTTGCGGAACGATACGGATCAGCGAAATCGTCGATTAGCGAAGATTTGGCTATTATTAAGCAAACGTTTGAACAGCAAGGAATCGGTTTGTTGCGTACGCTTCCTGGGGCGGCCGGTGGGGTGCAATACGTACCGAAAATGTCAGAAACGGAAGCGAAACAATTTATTCAGCAACTATGTACAAGCTTGGCGGATCCCGATCGGCTATTGCCAGGGGGCTATTTGTATATGACAGATTTGCTTGGCGATACACGTATCGTTAACCAAATTGGTCGCTTATATGCTTCTGCGTTTGCCCATGAACATATTGATTTTGTTGTGACAGTTGCAACAAAAGGAATTCCTTTAGCCTACGCTGTTGCAAGCTTTTTAAATGTACCTGTCGTCATTATTCGCCGCGACAGCAAAGTGACAGAAGGTTCGATGGTCAGCATCAATTACGTATCAGGCTCTTCAAAACGTATTCAAACGATGGTGCTATCGAAGCGAAGTTTAACAGAAGGAGCGAATGTCTTAATTATCGATGATTTTATGAAAGCGGGCGGAACAATCAACGGCATGATTAGTTTGCTTGCAGAATTCCGCGCAAACGTTGTTGGGATTGGTGTGCTTGTCGAGTCGGAAGAAGCAGAAGAACGACTCGTTGATGAATATGTTTCACTCGTTAAACTAACATCTGTCAATGTAAAAGAAAAACAAATTACAGTAGAAGAAGGAAATTACTTTCATTTTGTCAAATAAGTAAAATGATTTTTACATACAGGAGGAAGAGACATGAAAGTTGTACACACAAACCAAGCTCCACAAGCCATTGGACCATATTCACAAGGCATTATCGTCAACAACATGTTTTACAGTTCTGGACAAATTGCTTTAACTCCTGAAGGAGAAATGGTGCAAGGGGATATTCAAGCACAAACGCATCAAGTATTCAAAAATTTGCAAGCGGTGCTTGAAGCAGCAGGAGCGTCTTTAGAAACTGTTGTAAAAACAACGGTGTTTTTAAAAGACATGAACGATTTTGCGGCGATGAATGAAGTATATGGTCAATATTTCCGCGATCATAAACCAGCGCGTTCCGCTGTTGAAGTGGCCCGTTTGCCAAAAGATGCGTTAATTGAAATTGAAGTCGTTGCCCTTGTTAAACAATCGTAAAAAAATTTTCTAAAGTTAGCAGGAAAATAAAAAACGACGTGGAATAAATTCAATTAAGTTCTTATATAGGGAAAAGGTGGTGAACAGAATGGAAGTAACTGACGTGAGATTACGCCGCGTGAATACCGAAGGACGTATGAGAGCGATTGCCTCGATCACGTTGGATCATGAATTTGTTGTTCATGATATTCGTGTCATTGAAGGCAATAACGGCTTGTTTGTCGCTATGCCAAGCAAGCGTACTCCTGACGGGGAATTCCGTGATATTGCTCATCCAATTAACTCAACAACCCGCGGGAAAATCCAGGAGGCTGTTTTAGCTGAATATCACCGTGCTGGTGAGTTGGAAAAAGAGCTTGAAGAAGCAGGTGCTTCGTAATCATAAGAAAGAGGACCCTCTCGAGAAGAAGGGTCCTTTTCATATGAAAAATGCATTTATCTCATTGATAAAGAACATATAGTGAAAATGATGAATTTTTTTGGTAGATGACAATGTTTCCTTGAAATACATACATAATTGATATATATTCAATATGGATAAAGAGAGGTATGGAGGCCTTACGATGAGACGATATGCGATCATTTTAGCGGCTGGACAGGGGACGCGCATGCGTTCAAAGCTGTATAAAGTGTTGCACCCTGTCTGTGGAAAGCCGATGGTACAACATGTAGTGGATGCAATTTCTATGTTACATGTAGATCGACTAATTACAGTTGTTGGTTTTGGAGCAGAACGAGTAAAAGAACAACTCGGCAGTCAAAGTGAGTACGTCATTCAAGAACAACAGCTTGGGACGGCACATGCTGTTTTGCAAGCAGCACCTCATTTAGCTGATAAAGATGGTGTGACTCTCGTTGTTTGTGGAGATACGCCATTGATCACCTCAGAAACGATGGAAGCGCTTTTACAACATCATTTACAAACAAAAGCGAAAGCAACGATTTTAACCGCCCTTGCAGAAGATCCAACAGGATACGGTCGCATTGTCCGAAATAAAGATGGACATGTCGAAAAAATTGTAGAACATAAAGACGCAACCGAAGAAGAACGGAACATTCGAGAAATTAATACAGGGACGTATTGTTTCGATAATCGTGCATTATTTGAAGCGCTTACGAAAGTGTCAAACGACAATGCACAAGGTGAATATTATTTACCAGATGTCATCGAAATTTTGAAAAAACAAGGCGAAATCATTTCAGCATATGAAACACCGGTGTTTGAAGAAACGTTAGGTGTAAATGACCGCATTGCGCTTGCACAAGCAGAAAAAATTATGCGTGCACGCATTCATCGTAAACATATGGCAAATGGTGTGACAATCATCGATCCTGAGCATACGTATATAGGACCAGATGTGCACATTGGACAGGATACCGTCATCTATCCCGGGACATGGATTGAGGGACATACGGTGATCGGTGAAAACTGTATCATCGGACCGAATAGTGAAGTGAAAAATAGCCGTATTGGCAACGACACATCGATTCGTCATTCGGTTGTACATGATAGTGAAATAGGATCAGACGTAACCATTGGTCCATTTGCGCATGTTCGTCCGCTATGTAAAATTGGTGATGATGTGAGAATCGGAAACTTCGTCGAAATCAAAAAAGCGACGTTTGGAGACGGCAGTAAAGCATCGCACTTAAGTTATATTGGGGACGCTGAAGTAGGCGCACATGTCAATATTGGTTGCGGAACCATTACAGTAAATTATGACGGTGCCAATAAATACGTGACAAAAATTGAAGATGGTGCGTTTATTGGTTGTAATTCGAACTTAATTGCTCCTGTTACGGTGGGAAGCGGGGCGTATGTAGCGGCTGGTTCCACGATTACCGATGATGTGCCTAGTGAAGCTTTAGCTATCGCACGTGCTCGGCAAACAAATAAAGAAAATTATGTTGAACGTCTACAAGCGAAGAAAAAATCCTAATGGAGGTTCATTGACCCATGTCTCAGTATTTAAATTCTAATTTAAAGTTATTTTCGTTAAACTCTAATCCAATCTTAGCCCAAGAAATCGCAAAAGTGATTGGTGTTGAATTAGGAAAGTGTTCCGTTTCTCGTTTTAGCGATGGAGAAATTCAAATTAACATTGAGGAAAGTATTCGTGGATGCGACGTTTATGTTATTCAATCAACGAGCGCGCCCGTGAATGAACATTTAATGGAGTTACTTATTATGATTGACGCATTAAAGCGAGCGTCTGCAAAAACAATTAACATTGTTATGCCGTACTACGGATATGCTCGTCAAGATCGCAAAGCACGTTCTCGTGAGCCGATTACAGCGAAATTAGTTGCGAATTTATTGGAAACTGCCGGTGCTTCCCGCGTTATTACACTTGATTTGCATGCGCCGCAAATTCAAGGATTTTTTGATATTCCAATCGATCATCTCATGGGGGTTCCGATTTTAGCGGATTACTTTAAAGAAAAGCAACTTGATGATATTGTCATCGTTTCTCCGGACCACGGTGGCGTGACGCGTGCGCGGAAAATGGCAGATCGTTTAAAAGCACCAATTGCGATCATTGACAAGCGTCGTCCGAAACCAAATGTAGCAGAAGTGATGAACATTATTGGTAATGTACAAGGAAAAACGACGATTTTAGTGGACGATATTATTGATACAGCTGGAACAATTACTTTAGCGGCAAATGCGTTAGCTGAGCATGGGGCAAAAGAAGTGTATGCATGTTGTACGCACCCAGTTTTATCAGGTCCAGCGATTGAACGAATTCAAAATTCGAAAATTAAAGAGCTTGTTGTTACGAATACAATTGCGATTCCTGATGAAAAGAAAATGAATAAAATTGTCGAACTATCTGTTGCTCCTCTGATTGGTGAAGCAATTATTCGCGTACACGAAGAGCAGTCGATTAGCGCGTTGTTTGACTAATGACGTTTAGACCTTCCTGTTTTAGGGGAAGCTATGAGCGATGCTAAAATAGGAAGGTGATTTCATTGTTACAACTTCAATTGCGTACAGATCATCGACGTTCTTACGTCAAACAAATGCGGAAACAAGGTCACATCCCGGCTGTGTTGTACGGGAAAACGATGAATAGCCAATCAGTTTTTGTTGATGCGGCTGAGTTTTTAAAGCAGTTGCGGGCTACAGGGGGTACAGGTCTTTTAGACGCAAAGATGAACGACCATCATATTCGTATCATCGTTCGCGATATGCAAAAACACCCGATTCGCCATGATATTATTCATATTGACTTTTTAGCTGTTGATGCAAAGAAGGAAATAGATGTTCACGTTCCGATTCATCTCGTTGGTGAAGCAGCTGGCGTGAAAGATGGGGGCGTATTGCAACAAGCAATGCATCAGTTGTCCATTCGGGCGTTGCCGTCAAACATCCCTCCATCCATTGATGTCGACATAACGAATTTGCAAGTAGGCGATGTTATTACAGTTTCACATATTCAAACAAACGGTGCTTATGAAATCAATCACGATCCAACAGAAGTGATCGCTTCGATTTTGCCACCAAAACAAGAAGAAGAAATTCATAGCGGTGAAGAACAAGAACCGGGGAGACCAGAATCGGAAGAAGGACGCGAAACAACACCGTGACGGACGTAGCCATCATTGGTTACGTCTTTTGCGGTATGGAGAGAAGGAGCAGGGAAATGGTAAAGCTGTTTGTTGGTTTAGGGAATCCTGGAAAAGAATATGAACAAACGAGGCATAATGTAGGGTTTATGGTGATCGATGAGCTTGCTCGTCGCTGGGGATTTACGTTCAATCAAACGAAGTTCCAAGGTATATTTGCAAGTGGCATCATTTCAGGTGAAAAAGTCATATTATGCAAACCGCTTACATATATGAACTTATCGGGTGAATGCGTTCGACCATTGATGGACTATTATAATATTGATGTCGACGATCTCATTGTCATTTACGACGACCTAGATTTGTCAACCGGAACGGTCCGCTTGCGTCCAAAGGGAAGCGCTGGCGGTCATAACGGAATGAAATCGCTTATTCATCATTTGAAAACAGAGCAATTTAAACGCATTCGCATCGGCATTGATCGGCCGAAAAACGGAATGAGAGTGAGTGACTACGTATTAGGTCGGTGGACAGCGGAAGAGAAAATACAAATCGAGCAAGCCATTCAAAAGGCGGCGGATGCATGTGAACGATCGTTGAAAATTTCATTTGCGCAAGTGATGAACGAATTTAATAAGTAATGAATAATTCCCGACTAAATGGTTCAAAATGTATTCGATTAAAACAACCATTTGGGAGGGACACATATGGCATTGCATTACTATTGTCGCCATTGTGGCGTAAAAATCGGGACGATTGATGCACTTGAGTTAGAGAGTGAGCAATTGGGGTTTCATCGATTAACAGAAGAAGAAAGGTTAGATATGATTCAATATCTTCCGACAGGGGAAATTTGTGTCAAGGCGATTTGCGAAGATTGCCAGGAGGCGTTGGATCGAAATCCTGATCTTCACCAATATGAAAAATTTATTCAATGATTGGCTTTGGGTTACCCAAAGCGTTTTTGTATTTATGTTTGGAGAGGAGGGGTTTTTTTTGCGCGGATTACGACAATATTTTATTCATCACGCGGACATGCAATCGGTTGCAGAAGGGGTTCGCAATGGCTTAAAGGAACAGCTTGTGACCGGTTTGTCTGGCTCTGCCCGTTCTGTTTTCATTTCTTCTTTATATGAGGATACTGAGCGACCTTTATGCATTGTGACGCACAATTTATTTCAAGCGCAAAAAATATATGATGATCTCATTCAATTAATTGATGAGGAAGAAGTGTTTCTTTATCCCGTTAATGAACTGATTGCCGCTGAACTAGCTGTAGCTAGTCCGGAATTGCGAGCACAACGATTAGAAGTGTTAAACTATTGGTGTGAGCGGAAAAAAGGAATTGTTATCGCTCCCATTGCTGCACTTCGACGACCATTGCCACCGAAAGATGTATGGCAACGTTATCAACTTCATTTTCGCGTCGGTGAGCAAATGGATGTGGAACATTGTTTGAAGCAATTTATTGCGATGGGATATGAACGTGTGTCTGTTGTTTCAACTCCGGGGGAATTTAGCGTCCGAGGAGGTATTATTGATATTTATCCGCTTACAGCTGAGCTTCCTTATCGTATTGAGCTATTCGACGTGGAGATCGAGTCAATTCGGACGTTTTCAGTCGATGATCAACGTTCGGTGGCTGAGATAGATGAGGTGTTAATTGGACCGGCAACGGAATTGATCGTTGAACAACAACATATAAACGAAGCGATTCAACGGCTAGAAGCACAACTTCATGATACGTTGCAACATATTCATGATGAAAAAACGAAAAATCGTTTATATGAACATGTATCATTTGAATTGGAGCAGTTGAAAAACGGAAAATCAATCGAAGAAATGTACAAATATTTCTCGCTTTTCTATCCTTCTGCTGCAAGTTTGCTAGATTACATTCCAGAGCACGGTGTCGTCATCATCGATGAAATGAGTCGTATTCAAGAAGTAGCAGAAAAACTGGAACAGGAAGAAGCAGAATGGTACACAAACTTGTTAGAAGAAGGAAAGATTGTGCAAAGTGTCCCTATTTCCCATTCGTTTCCAGAAGTATTGCAAAAACGGACGAGATCAACGATTTACTTGTCTTTATTTTTACGTCATATTCCATACACGCATCCTCAAAACATTGTTAATGTATCTTGTAAGCAAATGCAAGTGTTTTATAGTCAAATGCAGTTGTTAAAGGGAGAAGTTGAGCGGTGGCAAAAGGGGAATTATGCTGTCGTTTTGTTAGCAGGAAATGAAGAGCGAGCGAAAAAACTGAAACAAACGTTAGAAGATTATGAGATTGATGCTGTCCAAATCGGGAAAGATGATGCATTATTGCATGGGAAATGTCAAATTGTCCCGTCTGGGTTAGTTGCAGGTTTTGAATTGCCGATGCAAAAACTCGCCGTCATTACAGAAGAAGAGCTATTTAAAAAGCGAATGAAACGTCCTGTGCGACGCCAAAAATTGTCGAACGCGGAACGGATTAAAAGTTATACAGATTTAAAAGTCGGGGACTATGTCGTCCACGTCAACCATGGAATCGGAAAATATTTAGGGATCGAAACGTTAGAAATTAACGGTGTTCATAAAGATTACATTCATATTCAATATCAAGGGAATGATACGTTATACGTTCCTGTTGATCAAATGGATCTCGTCCAAAAATATGTCGGTTCAGAAGGAAAAGAGCCGAAAATTTATAAATTAGGTGGAACAGAGTGGAAGAAAGTAAAGAAGAAAGTAGAGTCTTCTGTTCAGGATATTGCCGAGGACTTGATGAAATTATATGCAGAGCGCGAAGCGAGCAAAGGGTACGCTTTTTCACCGGATAACGAGATGCAAAGGGAATTTGAAGCGGCGTTCCCATATCAAGAGACGGAAGATCAGCTTCGTTCCATTCGTGAAATTAAACGCGATATGGAAAGCGAACGGCCGATGGATCGATTGCTATGTGGGGATGTTGGTTACGGAAAGACAGAAGTAGCGTTGCGAGCGGCTTTTAAAGCGATCATGGACGGAAAACAAGTTGCCTTTCTCGTACCGACGACGATTTTAGCGCAACAACATTACGAAACAGTTCGTGAACGTTTCCAAGGGTATCCGATTAACGTCGGTTTATTGAGTCGTTTTCGCACGAAAAAGCAACAAACCGAAACAATCCAAGGCTTAAAAGACGGTACGATTGATATGGTTATTGGAACACATCGGCTTTTATCAAAAGACGTATCGTTTAAAGATCTAGGTTTATTAATTATTGACGAGGAGCAACGGTTCGGTGTTGCTCATAAAGAAAAAATTAAACAACTAAAAACAAATATCGATGTATTAACGTTAACCGCTACACCGATCCCGCGCACGTTACATATGTCGCTTATCGGTGTCCGCGATTTGTCCGTCATCGAAACACCTCCGGAAAATCGTTTCCCTGTACAAACGTATGTGATGGAATACAGCCCAATCATTGTGCGAGAGGCGATTGAACGCGAAATGGCGCGCGGAGGACAAGTGTTTTTTCTTTATAATCGCGTTGAAGATATTGATCGAAAGGCAGAAGAAATTTCGGCGCTCGTACCTGATGCTCGCGTGACATATGCACACGGAAGAATGTCCGAACATGAACTTGAAGCGGTCATGCTTGCGTTTTTAGAAGGTCAATATGATGTACTAGTGAGTACGACGATCATCGAAACAGGTGTTGACATTCCAAATGTGAATACGTTAATCGTTTATGATGCGGATAAGATGGGTCTTTCACAACTATATCAATTGCGCGGGCGCGTAGGACGTTCCAATCGCATTGCATATGCGTATTTTACGTACCGAAAAGATAAGGTGCTAAATGAAATAGCAGAAAAACGATTGCAAGCCATTAAAGAGTTTACCGAGCTTGGATCTGGCTTCAAAATTGCGATGCGTGATTTATCTATCCGAGGAGCTGGCAACTTATTAGGGGCACAACAACACGGTTTTATTGATTCTGTCGGCTTTGAGCTTTATTCTCAAATGTTAAAAGAAGCGATTGAAGAAAAACGAGGAACGAAACAAGAAAAACCGTTTGAAGTAGAAATTGATTTAGAAGTCGATGCGTACATCCCTGAATATTATATTGCCAATGAACAACAAAAAATTGAGATGTATAAGCGATTCCGCGGACTTGATTCGTTAGAAGAACTCGAGCAATTACGAGAAGAAATGTTGGATCGCTTCGGTGATTATCCAGACGAAGTGGCTTATTTATTCCAAATTGCCGAAATGAAAATATATGCGAAACAGCATCTCATTGAATCCATTAAGCAAACGAAGCAAGAAGTCACCATTTTATTCTCACAAGAAACGACAAAGCAAATTGATGTTAGCAAATTGTTTAAGCTCGGTGAACCGTATGGCAGGGATGTTGGTTTCGGCATGGATGGAGATCGCTTTAAAATTGTCGTTCATGTAAAAGGAATGAAGCCTCGACAATGGTTAATGATCATTTATGAGTTGCTAAAAGGGTTAAAATATGCTAAAAAATAATTGATTGTTCATGTTTATTGTTTATAAGTAAATGGCAATGATGAAGATGGGGGATTTTCACTTTTTAAAAAAAATCCCCCTCCTTTGTGTATATAACTTTGTTTGTGACGGATACTAATCACAACAATGGTGAATTATTCAACTGTTTCACCAGTGCCATTTTTAATCACTAGATGAAAGCGAGGCATCGATAGATGAAAGCAACAGGTATTGTTCGACGAATCGATGATTTAGGACGAGTAGTAATTCCAAAAGAAATTCGCAGAACACTTCGTATTCGCGAAGGAGACCCACTTGAAATATTTGTTGACCGCGATGGTGAGGTCATTTTAAAAAAGTATTCACCAATTAGTGAATTAGGTGACTTTGCAAAAGAGTACGCTGAAGCTCTTTTCGACAGTTTAGGACAACCTGTGCTCATTTGTGATCGCGATGTATTTATTGCAGTAGCAGGCGGATCGAAAAAGGAGTATTTAAACAAGAGCGTAAGCGAACTTGTTGAAAAGGTGATGGAAGATCGTCAATCGATTTTGCATACGGAAGAAAAAAATGTATCATTCACGCAAGGTCATGAAGAACATATGCAATCATACGTGATTGCACCGATTATTGCTGGAGGAGATCCAATCGGGGCAGTCATTATTTTCTCGAAAGATAAAACGCTTGGCGAAGTGGAACATAAAGCAGCGGAAACTGCGGCGAGCTTCCTTGCTCGACAAATGGAACAATAAAGGTAGCATCTCGCTACCTTTTTTTGATGTATGTAATAGTAAAAAAAGGTGAAGTGTATGGAAAAAAAAGACTGGTTGCGCGGTGCGTTTGTGTTGACGGTCGCCGCCTTATTTACAAAAATATTAAGCGCTTTTTACCGAATTCCGTATCAAAATATTGTAGGCGATGTCGGATTTTATATTTATCAACAAGTTTATCCTTTTTACGGTATTTTCCTCGCTTTGTCAACGTATGGTTATCCGGTTGCGATCTCAAAACTTATTGCCGAAAATAAACAATCAACATATAAGTTTGCTGTTGTTCGGCTTTCTTTTTATTTTTTATCATGCCTTAGTATCGTCATGTTTTCCGTTCTTTATTTTGGCGCTTCGTCACTCGCGGCGCTCATGGGAGATCATCAACTAGCTTTGTTGATTCGCGCCGTTTCGTTTGCTTTTTTGCTTCTTCCGTTTACTTCCGTTTCTCGCGGATATTTTCAAGGGGGAGGAGAGATGAATCCGACCGCTGTTTCGCAAGTAGTTGAACAACTTGTACGTGTCGGAGCGATTTTATTTCTTTCTTCTTTTTTGCTTCATCGCGGATTTACCGTTTATGAGGCAGGAGCTGGTGCGATGATTGGTTCACTTATGGGAAGTTTTGCAGCCGTTGCAGTACTCGTCGCATATATGTTGCGAAAGCGGACGAATGTTCATACCGAGCCATGGATTCCAACAAAAGAAAAAAGAAAAGTGCTTTTATTTTTAGCCGTTCATGGCGTAACGATTTGTTTAGCTAACATGCTTCTTGTTTTAATACAACTTGTTGATTCATTTACCCTTCTCCCTTTATTACAACAAGCAGGATTGCATGAACTAGCTAAAACAGCAAAGGGAATTTATGACCGTGGTCAACCGTTCATTCAGCTTGGGACAGTAGTAGCTACTTCTTTTTCATTAGCACTTATGCCGATGTTATCGCATGAACAAACAGAACGCAACGAAATATATACAGCTGTTCGCGTAGCGTTTATCATTGGAATGGGGGCAGTCGTTGGTTTAGTTTGCATATTAAAACAAGCGAATATCATGTTGTTTAAGGATCATGTTGGTGCGATGGAGTTGACGATTTTAGCTGTTTCTATTCTTTTTACTTCTTTAACATTAACATCTATTGCTATTTTGCAGGGGCTTGGGGATGTATTTCGCCCAATTTTCCTCGTTTGTGTCGGCATGATAGCGAAATGGGGGTTGAATGTGTTGCTCGTTCCTTTATGGCATACAGTAGGGGCAGCTGTAGCGACACTCATTGCCTATGTCGTCATGTGCGCTATCGCCTTTTTTTATGTGCAAAAACGAATGTCTCGTCCTTTGCTTTCGCTCTCTATAATCATTCAAACGATAAAAGCCGCAGCGATGATGGCGATCATTTTAGTTGGATATATCATATTGATAAACGAGTTACCAATTCATCATGGACGTCTGTTTTCATCGCTTCAAGCGATCATTGGTGTTTTTATTGGGGCGTTTGTTTATATTATAATGATCGTTAAAAAAGAGGTTTTGGCGGAAAAAGACTTGTTAGCTTTTCCGTTTGGACGTTATTTAATAAAAATAAAGCAAAGAAAGGCTGGATAGTCATGGGTACAATTACAATTGTCGGTCTTGGGGCAGGAGACATCGATCAGTTGTCTTTCGGTGTGTACCGTACGTTAAAACAGGCGAATCGCCTCTTTTTACGAACGAAAGATCATCCTGTTGTCGCACAGTTGGAAGCAGAAGGGATACACATTCAATCGTTTGACGACATATACGAAAAATATGATCAGTTTGAACAAGTATACGAACATATTGTTGAACATTTATGTGCAGAAGTGAAAAAAGGGGACGTTGTATACGCTGTTCCAGGCCATCCACTTGTTGCTGAGCGTACAGTAAAGCTATTGCTCGAAAAAAAAGATCACATTTCTGTTCGTGTAGAAGGGGGACAAAGTTTTCTTGATGCGTTATTTACTGCCGTTGAGCTCGATCCAATCGAAGGTTTTCAATTGATTGATGCTACCTTATTTCAACCGGACGAAATTCAGTTGCGGAATCATATTATTTTTTGTCAAGTATATGACTCGTTCATTGCATCCGATGTGAAACTAGCTTTATTGGAAAAATTACCACATGATTATCCTATTTTTATCGTTTATGCGGCAGGAAGTAAACAACAACGCATCGAAAAAGTTCCGCTATATGAGCTAGATCGGGTCATAACGGTGAGCAATTTAACGAGCGTTTACGTACCAAAAGTAGAAAATGACGAGCTATTATATCACGATTTTACTACTTTACGCCGTGTGATTGCGACGTTGCGTGGGCCTAACGGTTGCCCTTGGGATCGGAAACAGACGCACCAGTCGTTGAAAAAGTATTTGCTTGAAGAAACGTATGAGCTTCTTGATGCGATTGATCGGCAAGATGATGAAAATATAATTGAAGAGCTTGGCGATGTATTATTGCAAGTTATGCTTCATGCTCAAATTGGTGAAGATGAAGGAATGTTTTCGATTGATGATGTCATTCGGGCCATTACAGAAAAAATGATTCGGCGCCATCCGCATGTATTCGGAGACGTTCATGTTGAGCATGCGGAACAGGTTGTGCGCAACTGGGAAGCAATCAAACAGGCGGAAAAAGAAAACGTACTTCATTCATTACTTGACGATGTTGCCAAAGCGTTACCGAGTACGCTTCGTGCATATGAATATCAAAAAAGAGCAGCAAAAGTTGGATTTGACTGGTCGGACGTAGAGCCGATGTGGCGTAAAGTTGAAGAAGAAATGAATGAGGTACAGCAAGAAGCCGGTCGTATGGATGAACAAAAACTAAAAGAAGAGTTTGGAGATTTACTATTTGCGCTTATTAACGTATGTCGATATTATAAAGTCAATCCTGAAGAGGCGTTAGCCATGGCGAACGAAAAATTTTACCATCGTTTTCAATACATTGAACAAAAAGTAAAACAACAAGGGAAAGCTTGGCGTGCGTATTCTTTAGAGCAATTAGATGAAATATGGGAAGAAGCGAAAAGGGAGGGGCTATAATATGCGACTCGATAAGTTTTTAAAAGTTTCACGGCTCATTAAAAGAAGAACGTTAGCAAAAGAAGTGGCTGATCAAGGACGTGTATCGATTAATGGCCAACAAGCGAAAGCGAGTTCAACCGTAAAAATAGGCGATGAAATTATGATTCAATTTGGTCAAAAACATGTGACAGTGAAAGTAGTCGAATTACAAGAACATGCGAAAAAAGAAGATGCGAGTGCGTTATATGAAATTGTGAAAGAAGAGCGAGTGGAATAGCTTGTTCTAAACTATTTTCCCCCCTCATACACTTGTACAAACGATCGTTGTGAGGGGGAGACGTTGATGACACAAAACATTGGAAATAAAGGTCCGATTCAAGAACATGACATTGTTATGCGCAGTCGGCGCACGTTAGAAATTACCGGTGTAAAACAAGTAGAAAGTTTTGATAATGAAGAATTTTTACTGGAAACGGTTATGGGGTTTTTGTCTGTGAAAGGACAAAATTTACAAATGAAAAACTTAGATGTAGATAAAGGAATTGTCTCGATTAAAGGTAAAATTTTCGAAATCATTTATTTAGACGAGCATCACACGGAGAAGGCTAAAGGGTTCTTTAGCAAGTTGTTTAAATGAGTTTGCACGTGCAATTTACGACTTTGCTTGCGATGATCGGAATCGGAATGATCATTGGGGCATCTTTTGACACATATGCACACATATTCAATCGTTCCAAGCGTCATCGACTTATCGTATGGGTTGCAGACATTCTTTTTTGGGTCACGCAAGCGCTATATGTCTTTTACACATTATTGGTTATTAACAACGGGCAAGTTCGTTTGTATATTTTTTTGGCCATATTATGCGGATATGCTGCCTATCAAGCTTTATTTCAACGTATGTACGTTCGTTTATTGCAAAAAATTATTCGCGCTTTTGTAATGTTATATCGTCTAATCATCCGAATGTTTCATTATGCTGTCATACTTCCGCTCCGACTTCTTTACCGTTTTTTTGTTTTTTTATTCATCACTACTTGTCATTTCGTTTTCTTAGTTGGTAAAATTTTATATAAAGTAATGTATGGATGTATACGATTTTTATTGCAACCAGTTGCATGGATCGGACGCTTTGTTTGGCGAAAAACTCCACTTCGTTTTCAAGCAACGGTTGGTCGCATTTTTCATATCGGGAAAGGGTTTCTTGCAAAAATAGCGAATATGTTTAGAAAAAAAGGGTAGTGAAGAAGGAGCGGTGAAAAACATGGGCGCCCCACAAAGAAGTAAAGTGAAAAAAATACAAACATCGTATGTCATTCAACAAGAAAAACAAGAACATAAGAAGGCGCGACGTCGTAAAAAGAAGGTGGTTCGTTTTAGCATTGTGGCAACGATGGCGTTAGCTGCTTCTTCGCTATTTTTATATACGATGGCGGCACAATCTTCTGCGATTGATGAGCAATTAAAAACGAAAGAACAGTTAGAAGAAAAGTTACGCACGTTGCAACAAGACGAACAAAGATTGAAAGAGGAAATCAAAAAATTAAACGATGATCAATATATTGCTGAATTGGCTCGAAAGCAATATTTTTTGTCGAAAGAGGGAGAAATTATTTTTATCACTCCGGATGAGTAAGTAAGATAGGCAGAAGGCTTATTGACACTTGTTTTTTTCATTATGTATAATGAAAGAAACGATTTTTCAGATTTTAAGGAGGAGCACTTTTTTTATGTCAATTGAAGTAGGCAGCAAGTTACAGGGAAAAGTAACGGGCATTACAAAATTCGGAGCGTTTGTTGAGTTACCAGAAGGCGCGACAGGCTTAGTGCACATTAGTGAAGTAGCTGACAGCTACGTAAAAGACATTAATGAACATCTCAAAGTAGGCGATGTTGTCGAAGTTCGTGTTATTAATGTTGAGAAGGATGGGAAAATTGGCTTATCGATCAAAAAGGCAAAGGAACAAGCTTCACGTCCGCGCAACAAAGGAAACGATCGCGCTTCAAAAGAAAGCTTTGAGCAGAAAATTAGCCGTTTCTTAAAAGAAAGTGAAGATCGTTTAGCATCCCTTAAACGCCATACCGAATCGAAACGAGGAGGTCGTGGTGCTCGACGTGGTTAACTTGCTGCCGAATGGGACATGAGGCAGTTTATATAAGCATCCATTTCGTAAGTGGATGCTTTTTCGTTTGGATTTTATGAAAAAACTATTGACTTTATCGGAGGAACATAGTAAAATTACAAATGTCGTTGCATGGCGGCGTAGCTCAGCTGGCTAGAGCGTACGGTTCATACCCGTGAGGTCGGGGGTTCGATTCCCTCCGCCGCTACCAAATTGCATAATGGCCCGTTGGTCAAGTGGTTAAGACACCGCCCTTTCACGGCGGTAACACGGGTTCGAATCCCGTACGGGTCATCAAAAAGACACCAATTTCGTCACGAAATTGGTGTCTTTTTGTTTATATAAGCCGTTTTTTGTGATATTCCGTCGAAAAATTTATGTGATTCATCTTCTTTTTTTGACAAAATTTTGATAATTCAGTCTGTATAATATGAAGTAATAGACTGATATATGGAGAAGGGGAGAGGATGAATATGGAGCGAGTGGAACGGAAGTTAATCAATCAAATGGCGGAAGTACCTTTAAGTGGGACGAAAACGACGGCGTCACAATGGCTTCAGCGGTTTACAGTTCGATTCAGTCATTTATTATTTCAACAAGGGTTTTTATTTCTAGTTATCGGTTTTTTGCTTGGACGAGCTCTCATTTTAACAAAGATGACACCGTTTGCTTTGCCTTTTTTTGCAGCAATTTATTTACTTCGACGCGATAAGTTAGGTTTTGTATTTATTGCTTTATTCGCAGGATCGTTGACCGTCTCTTTTTACACTTCTTTATTTATCGTTGCTTCGATCTTGATGTTTCTCATCTTTTATCGTCTATTTTTCTGGATTGATGCTCTGCCGAAAAGATTGCCCGTTGTCGTGTTTTTTGCCTCCATTTTTGCGAAAACAGGCATGATTTATACGTGGGGGCATGAATGGACGATATACGAGGGAATGACGATGCTTATTGAAGCGGGACTTGGCTCAATTTTAACGCTCATTTTTTTACAAAGCGTGCCATTGTTTGATCATCAAAAATATAAGCAAACGTTAAAACCAGAAGAAGTCATTTCTTTCGTCATTCTTATTTCTTCTATGCTGACGGGAATGGTTGGTTGGTCAATTTATGATCTTTCGTTAGAACATGTTGCATCGCGCTATTTATTGTTGTTGTTTGCTTTTGTAGCCGGCGCTACCGTTGGTTCAACAGTCGGCGTTGTTACAGGACTTATTTTAAGCTTAGCGAGCGTCTCAAATTTATATCAAATGAGCTTGCTTGCTTTTGCTGGGTTGCTTGGAGGGCTTTTGAAGGAAGGGAAAAAGCTAGGTGTTTCTCTTGGTCTTGTTGTCGCAACATTGTTAATTGCCCTTTATAGTCAAGGGATCGCAGACATTGTCCCGAATATCGTGGAGTCGCTATTAGCCGTTTTACTTTTTTTGATGACTCCACAATCGTTGACGAGTAAAATGGCGAAATATGTGCCAGGGACGATTGAACATACGAATGAGCAACAACAATATGTGCGAAAAATCCGCGATGTTACCGCTCAGCGAGTGGAACAATTTTCTCATGTGTTTCAAGCGTTATCAAAAAGCTTCTCTTCCTATGGTGTACTTACGCACGAAGAGGAGGAAGAACGTGAAATTGATTACTTTTTAAGTGATGTAGCTGCTAAAACGTGCCAAACGTGTTTTAAGAAAGACCAATGTTGGATTAACCACTTCGATAAAACATATGACTACATGAAAAAAATTATGCAAGAGGCAAGCGAAAATGATCAAATAACGAATGCAAAATTGTTGCGAGAATGGAATAAACATTGTGTGAAAGCAAATAAAGTTGTTCAAATCATCGAGAAAGATGTGTCGTTTTATAAAGCGAATAAAAAACTAAAACAGCAAATGAAAGAGAGTAGAAGGCTTGTGGCCGAACAGTTATTAGGTGTATCGCAAGTGATGGAGGATTTTGCGAAAGAAATTCAAAAAGAGCGTGAAAATTATTATGTGCAAGAAGAACAAATTTTGCACGCCCTTCAACAGTTCGGTGTCGATGTGAACGATGTTGAAATTTATAGTTTAGACAAAGGAAGTGTTGATATTGAGATGGTTGTTCCATATTGCGATGGAAGGGGCGAATGCGAAAAGCTTATTGCACCAATGCTATCTGATATTTTAGGTGAGACGATTATTGTGAAAAAAGAAGATTGTTCTGTCTATCCGAACGGGGACTGTCGGGTTGCTTTCAGTTCTTCAAAAGCGTTTGTTATTGATACAGGCGTTGCGTACGTTGCAAAGGGGGGCGGATTCATTTCAGGTGACAGCTATGCGATGATGGAAATTGGTGGTGGAAAATATGCGTTAGCTATTAGTGATGGAATGGGAAATGGGGAACGAGCGCATTATGAAAGTAAAGAAACGCTCAAACTATTACAAAAAATTTTACAATCGGGAATTGAGGAACGAATTGCGATTAAATCGATCAACTCTATTTTGGCGTTGCGAACGACAGAAGAAATTTTTTCAACGCTCGATTTAGCCATTGTTGATTTGCAAAATGCAACAACAAAATTTTTAAAAGTTGGCTCATCTCCAAGCTTTATTAAACGTGGAAATAACGTGATGAAAATCGAATCGAGCAACTTGCCGATAGGAATTATTACTGGGGTAGAGTTTGAAATGATTGAAGAGCAATTAAAGGCAGGAGATTTACTCATTATGATGAGTGACGGCATTTTTGATGGGGTTTCGCATATCGAAAATCATGATGTATGGATAAAACGAAAAATTAAAGAATTAAAAACGAATGATCCGCAAGAAGTATCTGAATTGCTTTTAGAAGAAGTCATTCGTGTCAACGGTGGAGAAATCGAAGATGATATGACGATTGTTGTGGCGAGAATTAAACATAATACACCGAAATGGGCAGTCATTCCGGCATATCAATATATGAAATAAAGGTATAAAATCCCCTCTGAACGTCGATGATGGGAGTATACTACTTTTTTCGGAGGGGATGAACGTATGCGAAAAGGAACGTTGCGTCAAATTTTATTAATCACAGACGGTTGTTCTAATCATGGTGAAGATCCAATTGCTATGGCGGCATTAGCGAAAGAACAAGGGATTACGGTTAATGTAATCGGTGTTCTTGATCAAGACATCATTGATGAGCAAGGATTACGGGAAATTGAAGGAATCGCACAATCAGGTGGAGGAATTAGTCAAGTCGTATACGCTAAACAGTTATCACAAACGGTACAAATGGTCACAAGAAAAGCAATGACACAGACGTTGCAAGGCGTCATTAATCGGGAGTTAAAACAAATTTTAGGATCCCAGGCTTCCATTGAACAGCTTCCGCCAGAAAAAAGGGGAGAAGTGATGGAAGTTGTTGAGGAGTTAGGGGAAACTGTTAACTTGCAAGTTTTAATATTAGTAGACACAAGTGGAAGTATGAAGACAAAGTTGCAAACGGTAAAAGAAGCGTTATTAGACTTATCGATCAGTTTGAATGCTCGTTTGGGAAATAATGAGTTTTCTGTTTTTGTATTTCCCGGGAAAAAAGGAGAGGTAGATCGTATTCTAGATTGGACGCCGAAAATGGAGTCCATTTCAAGTGTGTTTCCAAAACTAACATCCGGGGGAATTACACCGACCGGTCCAGCTATTCGCGAGGCGCTACAACAATTCCAAAAAAGACGCTCATTAAAAAGTTTGTTTACGCATGATGGTGATGACGATGTATACATCGAACAATCTATGTAACATTCCAACGGGAACAGTTATACAAGGGAAGTGGCATAAACGTCGTTATGAAATGATAAAGCAACTCGGTAAAGGAGCAAATGGGGTTGTTTATTTGGCTAGAGAAGGACGGACGTTTGTGGCGCTAAAAATAAGCAATCAAGCAACAGCGATGATGTCAGAAGTAAATGTGTTGAAACGATTTTCAGAGGTCCAGGGAGTTGCCCTCGGACCTTGTTTATTAGACGTAGATGATTGGTTTCATCCGCAAGAAAAAAGAATTTATTCATTTTATGTGATGGAATATATTGAAGGGGATGATTTGTTAACTTTTATTCAAAAACGGGGGAAAGATTGGATCATCGTCATTATATTGCAGTTGTTAGGCGATTTGCATAAGTTGCACGAAAAAGGGTGGGTATTCGGTGATTTAAAGCCAGAAAATTTAATTGTTTCCGGGACGGTCCCGAAAGTGCGATTAATTGATGTGGGTGGCACAACCATTCGCGGACGAGCCATTAAAGAGTTTACAGAGTTTTTTGATCGTGGCTATTGGGGTATGGGAACAAGAAAAGCCGAGCCATCGTATGATTTATTTGCGGTGGCGATGATTATGATTAATATGTGCTATCCAAAACGATTTGAAAGAAAGGAAAATGGCCGAGAGCAGCTACGTCTTATGATCTCCTCTCATCCCTATTTGAAAAAATACGAGAAAATATTATGGTGTGCACTGGATGGAAAGTACACTAGCGCTCATGAAATGAGGAAAGATTTGCTACAATGTATGCAACAACCGTCTGTAAAGAAAGAAAAGCGCGAAGAAAGAACGGTGCGTGTAAAAAGGAAGAAAAAATTTCATGTATTAGAGACGATGCTTTTGTTTGTGTGCCTTTTATTTATGTATGTTGTTTATTTGTATGTTCAAATTCTTTAATTTTTCCGCATTCGTTTTGAGTACGGGCAATAAAATATGATACGATTGTAAAAAACGACACTACTAACCAAGAGGGAGAATATGCTAGAAGTTGTGCATGAGTTTATCGAAAAGCATCAATTGCTTGAGCGTGGTACAACTGTTGTTGTTGGCGTGTCAGGCGGTCCGGACTCGTTAGCGTTGCTTCATTTCTTATGGAGTGAAAGAGAGCGTTACGATATTCAACTTGTTGCTGCACATGTCGATCATATGTTGCGGGGAAAACAATCAGAAGAAGATATGCATTTTGTGAAACATTTTTGCGAACAACATAGTATTATATGTGAGGCGACACAATTAGACGTTCCTGCATATATGGAACGAACAGGAAAGGGCGTGCAAGAAGCAGCCCGTGATTGTCGATACACCTTTTTTGAGCAAGTTATGTACAAACATCACGCACATTGTGTCGCTTTAGCTCACCACGGCGATGACCAAATTGAAACGGTGCTTATGCGATTAGTACGCGGAAGTACGACAGGAGGATACGCAGGGATACCCGTAAAGCGCCCGTTTGGCAGTGGCTATATCGTTCGACCATTTTTATGCATCGATCGAAGACAAATTGAACAGTATTGTCAACAAAATGGATTGCATGCTCGGCACGATCCGAGCAACGAAAAGGACGATTACACGCGCAACCGTTTCCGTCATTTCGTTTTGCCTTTTTTTAAGCGGGAAAATATTCGCGTTCATGAGCATATTCAACAGTTTAGTGAGATGATGAGCGAAGATGAAGCATTTTTAGAGCAACTGACAAAGGAGGAGTTGAAGCGCGTTGTTCATCAACAAGAAGAAGAGATTCGTGTCGATATTCCTCCGTTCATACGCATGCCAAAACCTTTACAAAGACGAGGGATTCAACTAATATTAAACTATCTTTATGGGAACGTCCCATCGTCATTGTCTTCTATACATATCAACCAAGCGTTACAATTTTTAAAACGGCAACATCCTTCAGGTATGCTTCATTTTCCGAATGGATTAAAAGTTATTCGTCAATATGAGGTATGTATATTTACGTTTCAGCAGAGACAGACGAGCGAATATGAGTTTCTTTTCCATGTTCCCGATACGCTCGTATTACCAAACGGATGTCAACTTATCAGTCAGTTTGTTGATCGCTATCCTTTCATTGAAGACGATGATCATATAGTCATTGAGGCTGATCAATTAATGTTGCCTCTTCGTGTGCGAACAAGAAAGTGTGGAGATCGCATGAAAGTCAAAGGAATGGAACATGCGAAAAAAATATCTCGTATTTTTATTGATGAAAAAATTCCAGCGAACGAACGGGCGCAATGGCCAGTTATCGAAGATGCGAGCGGGAACATCATATGGATTCCTGGTGTAAAAAAATCTGTTTACACAGCAACAAATATTACAAAAAATCGCTATATTGTATTACACTATAAAAAGCAATGAATGATAGTAGGAGGAAAGAATATGGGCATGCATCAAGATATGGAAAAAATTTTAATTACAGAAGAACAAATTCAACAAAAAGTAAAAGAGTTAGGTGCATTATTGACGAAAGAATATGAAGGACGCTTTCCGCTTTTGGTTGGTGTACTAAAAGGCGCGATGCCGTTTATGGCAGATTTAATTAAGCATATTGATACATATTTGGAAATCGATTTTATGGATGTATCGAGCTATGGAAATGCGACCGTATCATCTGGAGAAGTGAAAATTTTGAAAGACTTGAACACATCGGTTGAAGGCCGCGATGTGCTTATCATCGAAGATATTATTGATAGCGGTTTAACGTTAAGCTATTTAGCAGATTTATTCCGTTATCGCAAAGCAAAATCGATTAAAATCGTGACTTTGCTTGATAAACCGTCTGGTCGAAAAGCAAATATTGAAGCTGATTATGTCGGTTTCATCGTTCCAGATGAATTCGTTGTCGGCTATGGGTTAGACTATTGTGAGAAATACCGAAATCTTCCGTACATCGGTGTGTTAAAACCAGAAGTATACAGTAAATAATTTTTTCATGCACATCGTTTGTTTTGGAACGTTTTTCTATGATACTATTGACTATAGCGTGTTTTAAGTGTGGGAGGAGGTAGGAGATGAACCGCATTTTCCGTAATACAATCTTTTACTTACTTATTTTTCTCGTCGTCATTGGTGTTGTAAGCTTTTTAAATGGCGGCAATCAACGGGCGGAGCGAATGACGTACGATGCGTTCGTTACCCATTTAGAAAATGGTGATGTAAAGTATGTCTCGTTGAAGCCAGAGCGAGGCGTTTATGAAATTCGTGGACAATTAAAAACGTATGCTGAAGGACAATTTTTTACGACGTACGTAGCGAACAGTCCGCAAATTCTTCAGCGCATTGACGAAGCCGCACAACAGGCGAAAGTAGAAGTGTTGCCTGCGGATGAAACGAGCGGATGGGTGACGTTTTTTACGTCCATTATTCCGTTTATCATCATTTTTATTTTGTTCTTCTTTTTACTAAATCAAGCGCAAGGCGGCGGCAGTCGGGTTATGAATTTTGGCAAAAGCCGTGCGAAACTGTATAACGAAGATAAGAAGCGCGTTCGCTTTAAAGACGTTGCCGGTGCGGATGAAGAAAAGCAAGAACTTGTTGAAATTGTCGAGTTTTTAAAAGACCCTCGTAAGTTTGTGGAACTCGGAGCTCGCATTCCAAAAGGTGTTCTTCTCGTTGGACCGCCTGGAACAGGAAAAACGTTATTAGCGAGAGCGGTTGCTGGAGAAGCTGGTGTACCGTTTTTCTCCATCAGTGGTTCAGATTTCGTTGAAATGTTTGTTGGTGTTGGTGCTTCGCGTGTACGTGATTTATTTGAAACAGCGAAGAAAAACGCCCCTTGTATTATTTTTATTGATGAAATTGATGCAGTGGGACGTCAACGTGGTGCTGGTTTAGGTGGAGGTCACGATGAACGGGAGCAAACATTAAACCAATTGCTCGTTGAAATGGATGGATTCAGCGGAAATGAAGGAATTATTATTATCGCTGCGACAAACCGTCCGGACATTTTAGACCCTGCTCTTTTACGTCCTGGTCGTTTTGACCGTCAAATTACGGTTGACCGTCCAGATGTGAAAGGACGTGAAGCTATTCTTCGTGTGCATGCACGCAACAAGCCGCTCGATGAGTCAGTTGATTTAAAAGCGATTGCGATGCGTACGCCTGGTTTTTCTGGTGCTGATTTAGAAAACTTATTAAATGAGGCTGCCCTTGTTGCTGCTCGACAGAACAAGAAAAAAATTGATATGAGCGATATTGATGAAGCAACGGATCGTGTCATTGCTGGTCCGGCTAAGAAAAGTCGCGTCATTTCTGAAAAAGAGCGAAAAATTGTCGCTTATCACGAAGCAGGTCATACTGTCATTGGTATGGTGCTTGCCGATGCGGAAATGGTCCACAAAGTAACGATTGTGCCACGTGGTCAGGCTGGTGGATATGCGGTCATGTTACCGAAAGAAGATCGTTATTTTATGACGAAACCAGAGTTGCTTGATAAAATTACAGGGCTTCTTGGCGGACGTGTGGCTGAGGAAATCGTATTTGGGGAAGTAAGTACAGGAGCACATAATGACTTCCAACGCGCAACAAGCATCGCTCGTCGTATGGTTACGGAGTTTGGAATGAGCGATAAGCTTGGACCAATGCAGTTTGGTCAGTCTCATGGTCAAGTGTTCTTAGGTCGTGATTTGCATAATGAGCAAAATTATAGCGACCAAATCGCATATGAAATTGATCTTGAAATGCAACGCATTATTAAAGAATGTTACGAAAAAGCGAAACGCTTACTAACGGAAAACCGCGACAAGTTGGATCTGATTGCCAATACGTTGCTTGAAGTGGAAACACTTGATGCAGAGCAAATTAAACATTTGTTCGAACATGGTACGTTACCAAACCGCAATGACAATAAACAAGAAGAAGTAAAAGTAAATATTCAAACGAAAAAAGAAGAATAAAGGTGTCTCTTTTTATAAGAGGCATCTTTTTTTACCGTCGGGTTAAACGATTATGATATGATGAAGAAGGAACAAATTGTGAAAAAAGCGGGGATGAGTGATGATTTTTGTATTAGACGTCGGAAACACAAATACGGTATTAGGTGTGTATGATGGGGATGAGCTCAAGTTTCATTGGCGCATTGAAACGAGCCGAAGCAAAACAGAAGATGAATACGGAATGATCGTAAAAATGTTATTACAAGATGTCGGATTGCGTTTTTCTGACATTGACGGCATTATTATTTCTTCCGTTGTTCCACCAATTATGTTTGCATTAGAGCGCATGTGTACAAAATATTTTCATATTAAACCGCTCATTGTAGGTCCGGGCATTAAAACGGGATTGAATATTAAGTATGACAACCCAAAAGAAGTCGGAGCGGACCGGATTGTCAACGCTGTGGCAGGCATCCACTTGTACGGTGCACCGCTTATTATTGTCGATTTCGGTACAGCGACGACATACTGCTATATTAATGAGCATAAGCAATATATGGGAGGGGCTATTGCCCCAGGGATTACAATTTCCACGGAAGCGCTTTACTCTCGAGCAGCTAAACTTCCGCGTATTGAAATTGCTCGTCCGGATGACATTATTGGAAAAAATACAGTAAGTGCGATGCAAGCAGGAATTTTATACGGATATGTGGGACAAGTGGAGGGCATTGTGTCACGAATGAAAGAAAAAAGTGCCGTTCCTCCAAAAGTCATTGCAACAGGTGGGTTAGCATCTTTAATTGCCCATGAATCGAATATCATTGATATTGTTGATCCGTTTTTAACATTAAAAGGATTACAATTGTTATATGAACGAAACAAGAAAGGCGAGTGACAACGATGGCAGATTATTTAGTAAAAGCGCTAGCATACGATGGTCAAGTGCGAGCTTATGCGGTGCGCACAACAGAAACAGTACGGGAGGCGCAGCGAAGACATCAAACGTGGCCAACAGCATCCGCAGCACTAGGTCGTGCGATGACAGCGGGCGTGATGATGGGAGCGATGTTAAAAGGAGATAGTCAAATTACAATTAAAATTGAAGGCGGTGGCCCTATTGGTCATATTCTCGTTGATAGTAACGCCAAAGGACATGTACGTGGTTATGTATCCAATCCGCATGTTCACTTTGAACTGAATGCAAACGGAAAGCTCGATGTTGCTAGAGCTGTTGGAACGAATGGAACATTAACTGTTGTGAAAGACTTAGGATTACGCGATTATTTTACAGGACAAGTTCCGCTCGTGTCTGGGGAGCTTGGTGAGGATTTTACATACTATTTCGTTTCCTCTGAACAGACGCCATCATCCGTTGGAGTTGGTGTGCTAGTCAATCCGGATTATACGATATTGGCGGCTGGTGGTTTTATTTTGCAACTGATGCCGGGTACAGAAGAACAAACCATTGCAGACATTGAAAAAAATTTAACTACCATTCCACCGATTTCAAAAATGATTGAAAGTGGTTTAACACCAGAACAAATTTTACATGCGCTACTCGGCGGAGAACAAAATGTAAAAATTCTTGAAACGATGCCTGTATCATTCGTTTGTCGTTGTTCACGTGAGCGGGTAGCAGATGCGATTATTAGCTTAGGGGTGGAAGAAATTCAGCAAATGATTGATGAAGAAGGAAAAGCGGAAGCATCTTGTCATTTTTGTAATGAAACGTATATATTTTCAGCCGAAGATCTTGAGGAATTAAAAAAATTAGCAAAACAAAATGATTGACAATTTCGAAAATAACTGATAAATTGGTTACAAATTCTATAAAAATACTCGGGATTAGAGGTGGATGAAATGGCACGTGTAGTACAATCTATTACAGAGTTAATTGGTCAAACACCGGTAGTTAAATTAAACCGCATTGTTGATCACGATAGCGCAGATGTATACTTGAAGCTAGAGTTTATGAACCCAGGAAGCAGCGTGAAAGATCGTATTGCGCTAGCGATGATTGAAGCAGCCGAGAAAGCAGGAAAAATTCATCCTGGTGACACGATCATTGAGCCGACAAGCGGAAATACGGGAATTGGTTTAGCGATGGTTGCTGCTGCAAAAGGATATAAAGCCATTTTCGTTATGCCTGAAACGATGAGTTTAGAGCGCCGCAACTTACTTCGTGCTTACGGCGCAGAGCTTGTTTTAACGCCAGGAAGTGAAGGAATGCGAGGCGCGATTCAAAAGGCAGAGCAGCTCGCACAAGAGCACGGCTATTTTATGCCACAGCAATTTAAAAACGAAGCGAACCCAGAAGTACATCGTTTAACAACAGGAAAAGAAATTGTTGAGCAAATGGGCGATCAACTCGATGCATTTGTGGCCGGAATTGGAACAGGTGGGACGATTACAGGAGCAGGAGAAGTGTTGCGCCAAGCGTATCCAAACATTAAAATTTATGCTGTTGAACCAGCAGACTCTCCAGTGCTTTCCGGCGGAAAACCAGGTCCACATAAAATTCAAGGAATTGGAGCCGGCTTCGTTCCTGATATTTTAAATACATCCATTTATGATGAAGTCGTTACTGTAAAGACAGAAGAAGCGTTTGCAGCTGCTCGTCTAGCTGCTCGTCAAGAAGGGATTTTAGGAGGAATTTCGTCAGGTGCAGCCATTCATGTCGCGTTGCAAGTAGCGAAAAAATTAGGAAAAGGAAAAAAAGTATTAGCTATTATCCCGAGTAACGGTGAACGTTATTTAAGCACGCCATTATATCAGTTTGAGGAATAATTCGGCAAGAACATTCTTGCCGAATTTTTTTTCGTGATTGTTTCTACATGTTCGTTGTACAATAAGCGTATGGATTGATGAAGAGGGGGGACATCTTTGAACAAACAAAGGCGACGAACAATGATCAAAAAGATCACATACGCACAATGTGATTGGTTTTCGCAATATAAAGCATTATCGCGAAAACAGTTGCACCATGTTTTGCTTGAAAGTGGGCGAGACGGCCGATATAGCATAATCGGTTTACAACCATTTGCAGTCGTTATCGGTAAAGATGATAAATTGACGGTTTGGCAGAAGCATCGTACAGAAACGTTTGAAGGGAATATATTGCAATCGCTAAAGAAATGGTTCCGTCAGTGGGAAATAGAAAAATTAGAAGAAGGGCCAGATTTTCAAGGTGGAGCAATTGGCTATATCAGTTACGATTGCGTTCGCTATATTGAAAAGCTTCCTTCGATTGCATGTGATGACTTAAATATGCCTGATTTATATTTTTTAGTATTTGATGATGTGTTCGTATATGATCATCATGCATCTTTTCTTTATTTCATCACTCATTATGTAGAAGGAGAAGAGCAACAAGCGAACGAACGTCTCGAGCGATACGAACAACTATGGACAACTGATTTTTCCGACGTTTCCCGCCCGTTTATTCCGAACTACGAAAAAGAAGAAGCGGTGTCAATGAGCGAAGAACAGTTTATGGAAGCTGTCGAAAAGGTGCGTACGTATATTGCACAAGGCGATGTTTTTCAAGTGAACTTGTCTGTACGACAATCGAAACGGCTACTTACACACCCGTTTACGATTTATGAAAAATTGCGCACATTAAATCCATCACCGTATATGGCGTATATGCATTTCCCTGAATTTCAAATCGTAAGCGGTTCTCCGGAGCTACTTGTGAAAAAGAAAGGAAAGTATGTAAGTACGCGTCCGATTGCAGGAACACGCTCACGTGGCAAAACGATTCAAGAAGATGATCAAATTGCTCAATCATTATTAGCAAATGAAAAAGAACGAGCCGAACATTTAATGCTCGTCGATCTAGAGCGGAATGACCTTGGACGTGTATGTGCATATGGAACGGTAAAAGTGGATGAGTTTATGGTCATTGAAAAATATTCTCATGTCATGCATCTTGTCTCCCATGTTTCTGGTCAGCTCGCGGCGGGAAAAGATGCGTTCGATGTTATATCAGCCGTTTTTCCAGGTGGAACAATCACAGGGGCACCAAAAGTACGAACGATGGAAATAATTGAAGAGCTAGAGCCTGTTCGACGTGGCATTTACACAGGTTCAATCGGCTGGATCGGATTTGATGGCGATATGGAGTTGAACATTGCAATTCGGACAATGATTGCAAAAGATGGTCTTGCGTATGTGCAAGCAGGGGCAGGGATTGTCATTGATTCACAACCGGAACATGAGTATAAAGAATGTTTAAAGAAAGCATTTGCGTTATGGAAAGCAAAAGAGCTGAGTGAAGAAGAGTATGTACAATTAAGCATGAGGTGAGCCAAATGATTTTAATGATTGATAACTATGATTCGTTTACGTATAACCTCGTTCAATATTTAGGGCAATTAGGGGAAGAATTAATTGTTAAACGAAACGATGAGGTAACGATTGCTCAAATTGAACAACTTCACCCCCACTTTTTAATGATTTCACCTGGTCCTTGCAGTCCGAATGAAGCGGGTATTAGCATGGCAGCCATTGAATATTTCGCAGGGAAAATCCCGATTTTTGGTGTATGTCTTGGTCATCAGTCGATTGCCCAAGTGTTTGGTGGAGAAGTTGTTCAGGCAGAACGTTTAATGCATGGCAAAACATCGTCGATTTTTCATGATGGCAAGACGATTTTTACTCAAATTCCCAACCCCTTTACAGCCACGCGTTATCATTCATTAATTGTAAAAAGGGAAACATTGCCCGATTGTTTTGATATCTCTGCGTGGACAGATAAAGGAGAAATTATGGCCATTCGCCATAAAACGCTGCCGATTGAGGGAGTTCAATTTCATCCTGAGTCGATCATGACGGAATATGGTTTAGACATGCTTAAAAATTTTATTACATTATACAAACGAAAGTGATGTTGCATGTTTATTTATATCAATGGGCAAATCGTAAAAAAGGAAGAGGCACGCATTTCCGCGTTTGACCACGGGTTTATGTATGGACTCGGTTTATTTGAAACGTTTCGCGTATATGATGGACATCCGTTTTTGCTTGATGATCATTTAGCTCGTCTTCATAACGGACTCGATATGCTCAACATTTCATGTTCTATCACTCGAGATGATGTTTTGCATATTCTTTCTCGATTGTTAAAGGCAAACGGTTATCGAGATGCGTATGTACGCTTAAATATATCTGCTGGAATCGGAGATGTTGGACTGCAAGTAGAACCGTATACAAATCCGACCATTATTATGTATATGAAGCCGATTCCGACGTTTTCAGAAGAAAAAGTATGTCAAACATTACAAGTGAGGCGAAATACACCGGAAGGATCGGTTCGTTTAAAATCTCATCACTATTTAAACAATATTTTAGGTAAACAAGAAGTTGGTCACCATTCAAATGTAGAAGGCATTTTTCTTACGAAAGAAGGATTTGTCGCAGAAGGAATTGTTTCTAACGTTTTTTGGGTAAAAGACGGCATCGTGTATACTCCTTCAGTAGAAACCGGTATTTTAAACGGTATAACGCGATTGTTTGTGATCGATTTGTTGCGCTCGTGGGGTGTTCGTGTGAAAGAAGGATTTTACTCGCTACAACAACTGAAAGAAGCAGATGAAATATTTTTAACAAACTCCATTCAAGAAATTGTGCCGGTTTGTCGACTAGATAACGATGTATATCCCGGGAAATGTGGGGAAATGACGAGCCGTCTCCAACGTGCGTACGCCTTTTTTACGACACATTTATGGACAAGGTATGAAGGAAAGGACGGGTACGTTCATTGATGGATGTTATATATTGTGGAACATATAAGTTAGACTTGCGAAAGAATACGGTTATTATGGGCATTTTAAATGCCACTCCTGACTCCTTTTCTGATGGAGGAAAATATAATCATGTAGAGCAGGCTGTTGAGCGTGCGAAGCAACTTGTCGCTGAAGGAGCACATATCATTGATATTGGGGGAGAATCCACCCGCCCTGGAGCTGAAAAGGTATCACTTGAAGAAGAATTGCGTCGCGTCATCCCGATTGTAGAAGCGGTTGCTAAAGCGGTGAATGTACCCATTTCGATTGATACGTATAAAGCAGAAGTAGCTAAACAAGCCATTGAAGCGGGCGCGACAATGATTAACGACGTTTGGGGGGCAAAGGCAGATTCCAATATGGCTCAAGTAGCCGCTTACTATGGTGTACCTATTGTATTAATGCATAATCGTTACGATCGCCATTATAAAGATCTCGTTTCGGATATGATGAACGATTTAAAAGAAAGTATTGATATAGTCAAACAAGCTGGTGTGAAAGACGAACAAATTATTATCGATCCGGGGATCGGGTTTGCTAAAACAGTAGAGCATAATTTGGAAGTGATGCGTCGGTTGGATGAATTTTCGGTTCTCGGGTATCCGATCTTGTTAGGAACATCGCGAAAATCATTTATCGGACATGTGCTTGATTTACCCGTTCATGAACGAGTAGAAGGAACAGGAGCAACGGTTTGCCTCGGCATTGCAAAAGGAGCACATATCGTTCGGGTACACGATGTTTTACCGATGGCTAGAATGGCTAAAATGATGGATGCGATGCTTGGGAAGGGAGGAGAGTATGCGCGATAAAATTTATGTGCAACAAATGGAGTTTTATGGGTATCACGGGGTATTTCCCGAAGAAAATAAGCTCGGTCAACGTTTTTATGTCGATGTCATCATTGAAACAAATTTAAGAAAAGCTGGTGTAACCGACGATTTAAGTGAAACGGTTAACTATGCACATATATATGACATATGTCAAAGCATCGTCGAAGGAAAGCCGTTTAAGCTGATTGAGGCAGTAGCGGAACGCATCGCTGAACAAATTTTATGTGCGTATACAACGGTGTCATCGTGTACTGTCAAAGTGACGAAACCAAATCCGCCGATTAAAGGTCACTATGCGTATGTGGCGGTTGAAATTACGAGAGGGCGTTAATAAATGGAAAATACTTCTTATATTGCATTAGGTTCGAATATTGGTGACCGTTTCGAATATTTGTGTAAAGCGGTGATTGCATTACGTGATCATACACATATTTCTGTTTTAGCGACATCTTCGATTTACGAAACAGATCCAGTTGGATATGTCGAACAAGCTTGTTTTTTAAATATGGTTGTAAAGATCGCTACATCGCTATCTCCATTTGCTTTGTTAGCAGCTACGATGGACATTGAAAAAAAGTTCGGTCGCAAGCGGGAAGTTCATTGGGGACCGCGGACGTTAGACCTTGACATTTTGCTATATAATCATGAAAATATTGAGACAGAACAACTTATTATTCCGCATCCGCGTATGTTTGAACGGGCGTTTGTATTAATCCCGTTGTTTGAAATAGATGAATCTTTAATTATTCCATCTGTTCAACGTCCTTTACGTTCGTATGTGGAGCAGTTATCGGACAAAGGTGTTCGTATATGGAAAAGCCGCGAAGAAGTGGAAGAACAATTATTAGGAAAGGGGGGGATTTGATGTTTAAAATCGGAAATGTACAAATTAATAACCCTGTCGTACTTGCACCGATGGCAGGGGTATGTAATTCAGCATTTCGTCTAACTGTAAAGGAGTTTGGTGCAGGACTTGTTTGTGCAGAGATGGTTAGCGATAAAGCGATTTTATTTAATAACCCAAAAACAATGGGCATGCTCTATATTGACGAGCGTGAAAAACCATTGAGCTTGCAAATTTTTGGTGGGGAAAAAGAGACGCTTGTACAAGCCGCTAAATATGTAGATCAACATACGAACGCCGATATTATCGATATTAACATGGGATGCCCTGTTCCAAAAATTACGAAGTGTGACGCGGGAGCAAAGTGGTTGTTAGATCCAAATAAAATTTACGACATGGTAGCCGCCGTCGTCGATGCGGTGGAGAAGCCTGTCACGGTAAAAATGCGAATCGGTTGGGATGAAAACCATATTTATGCTGTCGAAAACGCTCAGGCGGTAGAACGGGCAGGTGGACAAGCGGTTGCTGTTCATGGCCGAACTCGCGTACAAATGTATGAAGGAAAAGCGGATTGGAACGTCATTAAGCAAGTGAAAGAAGCGGTTCGTATCCCCGTTATCGGTAACGGTGATGTCCAGACCCCTCAAGATGCTAAACGAATGTTAGAACAAACAGGCGTCGATGGCGTCATGATTGGGCGTGCTGCTCTCGGTAATCCATGGATGATTTATCGTACCGTTCGTTATTTGGAAACGGGTGAACTTATTCCGGAACCGTCTGTACGTGAAAAAATCGAAGTGTGTATTTTGCATTTGGATCGTTTAATTGCTTTAAAAAATGAATATATCGCTGTAAAAGAGATGCGTAAACATGCCGCTTGGTATTTAAAAGGTATTCGTGGAAATGCCAAAGTTCGCAATGCGATAAATGAATGTCAGACGCGTGATGAACTCGTGACGTTGCTTATGAGTTTTGTGGAGGAAGTTGAAGCAAAAGAACAACATGTTGTCATAGAATCGTAAAACATACTGTCAGCTCATGCTGGCAGTATTTCTTAAA
Organism: Anoxybacillus kestanbolensis; assembly: GCF_001996285.1. NCBI lineage: Bacteria > Bacillati > Bacillota > Bacilli > Caryophanales > Anoxybacillaceae > Anoxybacillus > Anoxybacillus kestanbolensis. Next base: position 47,747 of record NZ_MQAD01000004.1, read on the forward strand.
AAAATAAACGGTTATTGGAGTGAATTCGTTATGTCGCATGAGGAATTAAATGATCAGCTATTAGTTCGTCGTGAAAAGTTACATAAGTTGCGTGAAAAAGGGATAGATCCATTTGGAAAACGATTCGAGCGTACACATCAAGCAGAAGAATTGTTTACATTATACGGTCATTTATCAAAAGAAGAGTTGGAAGAAAGGCAAATTCATGTTTCTATCGCTGGTCGCATTATGACGAAGCGCGGGAAAGGGAAAGCAGGATTTGCTCATATTCAAGATTTGACGGGACAAATTCAAATTTATGTGCGCAAAGACGATGTTGGTGAAGAGCAGTATGAAATTTTCGATACGTCAGATTTAGGAGATATTGTCGGTGTACAAGGAACAGTATTCAAAACAAAAGTGGGAGAATTGTCTATCAAGGTACACTCGTATGAAATGTTGACGAAATCGTTGCGCCCGCTCCCTGAGAAATATCATGGGCTCAAAGATATCGAGCAACGCTACCGCCAACGTTATCTCGATTTAATTATGAATCCAGAAAGTAAAAAAACGTTTATTACACGCAGTTTAATTATTCAATCAATGCGTCGCTATCTAGATCAAAAAGGGTATTTAGAAGTAGAAACGCCGATGATGCACTCAATTGCCGGAGGAGCTGCTGCTCGTCCATTTATTACGCACCATAACGCTTTAGATATGACATTGTATATGCGTATTGCGATCGAATTACATTTAAAACGTTTAATTGTAGGTGGATTAGAGAAAGTATATGAAATCGGTCGTGTATTCCGAAACGAAGGCATTTCAACACGTCATAATCCAGAGTTTACGATGCTTGAGCTTTACGAGGCTTATGCTGATTACACTGATATTATGAAATTAACAGAGGATATGATTGCGCATATTGCTCAAGAAGTGCTTGGAACGACAAAAATCCAATATGGAGAACATGAAGTAGATTTGACGCCATCATGGAAACGACTTCATATGGTTGATGCGATTAAAGAGTATGTGGGCGTTGACTTCTGGAAGCACATGAGCGACGAAGAAGCGCGTCAATTGGCGAAAGAGCATGGAGTAGAAGTAGCTCCACATATGACATTTGGTCATATCGTAAATGAATTTTTCGAACAAAAAGTAGAACAACATCTTATTCAGCCAACATTTATTTATGGGCACCCAGTTGAGATTTCGCCTTTAGCGAAAAAAAATCCAGAAGATCCTCGTTTCACAGATCGATTTGAACTATTTATCGTTGCACGTGAGCATGCAAATGCATTCACAGAATTAAATGACCCAATCGATCAACGTGAACGATTTGAAGCGCAGTTAAGAGAAAAAGAACAAGGAAACGACGAAGCGCATGAAATGGACGAAGATTTTATCGAAGCATTAGAATACGGGATGCCACCAACGGGTGGGTTAGGAATTGGCATTGATCGTCTTGTTATGTTGTTAACGAACTCTCCATCGATCCGCGATGTATTGTTATTCCCTCAAATGCGTCATAAATAATTGCAGGGAAGCTTAACTGGGTGAGGTACTTTTCCTCACTCAGTTTTTCTTAAAAAAACATCTTGCTTAAGGATGATCGAATATGATATATTACTAAACGTCCGTGTTGAAAGTAACACGTAAAAAAGAAAGATAAAAAGTTGTTGACAAAGAAAACAGTAAATGATATATTAAAAAAGTCGCTTAAATAGCGACAAAGAGATGTTCCTTGAAAACTGAACGAAGCGAAAAGCGTAAAGAAGCTAGAGATA
>NZ_MQAD01000041.1:0-3114 GCF_001996285.1 Anoxybacillus kestanbolensis
CCGTTCGACGTGCGTGCACGTCTTCGTCAAAAGCTTTCGGCTCCGTCGGACGTTTCCTTGGCTTCACCAAGGACCGTTCTCCGCTTTTCGTATGTGTTTAGTTAAGTCCTCGATCGATTAGTATCCGTCAGCTGCACGTGTCGCCACGCTTCCACCTCGGACCTATCTACCTTGTCATCTTCAAGGGATCTTACTCGCTTGACGCGATGGGAAATCTCATCTTGAGGGGGGCTTCACGCTTAGATGCTTTCAGCGCTTATCCCTTCCGCACATAGCTACCCAGCTGTGCCCCTGGCGGGACAACTGGTACACCAGCGGTGCGTCCATCCCGGTCCTCTCGTACTAAGGACAGCTCCTCTCAAATTTCCTACGCCCGCGACGGATAGGGACCGAACTGTCTCACGACGTTCTGAACCCAGCTCGCGTACCGCTTTAATGGGCGAACAGCCCAACCCTTGGGACCGACTACAGCCCCAGGATGCGATGAGCCGACATCGAGGTGCCAAACCTCCCCGTCGATGTGGACTCTTGGGGGAGATAAGCCTGTTATCCCCGGGGTAGCTTTTATCCGTTGAGCGATGGCCCTTCCATTCGGAACCACCGGATCACTAAGCCCGACTTTCGTCCCTGCTCGACTTGTAGGTCTCGCAGTCAAGCTCCCTTCTGCCTTTACACTCTTCGAATGATTTCCAACCATTCTGAGGGAACCTTTGGGCGCCTCCGTTACGCTTTGGGAGGCGACCGCCCCAGTCAAACTGCCCACCTGACACTGTCTCCCACCCCGATCAGGGGTGCGGGTTAGAATCTCAGTACGACAAGGGTGGTATCCCAACGGCGACTCCACCTAGACTGGCGTCCAGGCTTCTCAGTCTCCCACCTATGCTGTACATGTCGCACCAACATTCAATATCAGGCTGCAGTAAAGCTCCACGGGGTCTTTCCGTCCTGTCGCGGGTAACCTGCATCTTCACAGGTACTATGATTTCACCGGGTCTCTCGTTGAGACAGTGCCCAAGTCGTTACACCTTTCGTGCGGGTCGGAACTTACCCGACAAGGAATTTCGCTACCTTAGGACCGTTATAGTTACGGCCGCCGTTTACTGGGGCTTCGGTTCGCACCTTCGCTTGCGCTAAGCGCTCCCCTTAACCTTCCAGCACCGGGCAGGTGTCAGCCCCTATACTTCGCCTTACGGCTTCGCAGAGACCTGTGTTTTTGATAAACAGTCGCTTGGGCCTTTTCACTGCGGCTCCCCTGGGCTATTCACCCGAGGGAGCACCCCTTCTCCCGAAGTTACGGGGTCATTTTGCCGAGTTCCTTAACGAGAGTTCTCCCGCGCACCTTAGGATTCTCTCCTCGCCTACCTGTGTCGGTTTGCGGTACGGGCACCTCTCACCTCGCTAGAGGCTTTTCTTGGCAGTGTGGAATCAGGCACTTCGGTACTACATTTCCCTCGCCATCACAGCTCAGCCTACTCAAGCGGATTTGCCTACTTGAGGCGCCTAACTGCTTGGACGCGCACAACCAGTCGCGCGCTGACCCTATCCTCCTGCGTCCCCCCATTGCTCAAACGGTGAGGAGGTGGTACAGGAATATCAACCTGTTGTCCATCGCCTACGCCTTTCGGCCTCGGCTTAGGTCCCGACTAACCCTGAGCGGACGAGCCTTCCTCAGGAAACCTTAGGCTTTCGGTGCAGAGGATTCTCACCTCTGTTTTCGCTACTCACACCGGCATTCTCACTTCTAAGCGCTCCACTAGTCCTTCCGGTCTAGCTTCGACGCCCTTAGAACGCTCCCCTACCGACGACGCAAGTCGTCCCACAGCTTCGGTGGTACGTTTAGCCCCGGTACATTTTCGGCGCAGAGTCACTCGACCAGTGAGCTATTACGCACTCTTTAAATGGTGGCTGCTTCTAAGCCAACATCCTGGTTGTCTAAGCAACTCCACATCCTTTTCCACTTAACGTACACTTTGGGACCTTAGCTGGTGATCTGGGCTGTTTCCCTCTTGACCACGGATCTTATCACTCGTAGTCTGACTCCCGAGTATAAGTCATTGGCATTCGGAGTTTGACTGAGTTCGGTAACCCGATGAGGGCCCCTAGCCCAATCAGTGCTCTACCTCCAAGACTCTCAACTCGAGGCTAGCCCTAAAGCTATTTCGGGGAGAACCAGCTATCTCCAAGTTCGATTGGCATTTCACCCCTACCCACACCTCATCCCCGCACTTTTCAACGTGCGTGGGTTCGGGCCTCCAGTAGGTATTACCCTACCTTCACCCTGGACATGGGTAGATCACCTGGTTTCGGGTCTACGACCTCGTACTATACGCCCTATTCAGACTCGCTTTCGCTACGGCTCCGTCTTTTCGACTTAACCTCGCACGAGATCGTAACTCGCCGGTTCATTCTACAAAAGGCACGCCATCACCCATAAACGGGCTCTGACTACTTGTAGGCACACGGTTTCAGGTTCTCTTTCACTCCCCTCCCGGGGTGCTTTTCACCTTTCCCTCACGGTACTGGTTCACTATCGGTCACTAGGGAGTATTTAGCCTTGGGAGATGGTCCTCCCTGCTTCCGACGGGATTCCTCGTGTCCCGCCGTACTCAGGATCCACTCAGGAGGGAACGAAGTTTCGACTACAGGGCTGTTACCTCCTCTGGCGGGCCTTTCCAGACCGCTTCGTCTACTCCGTTCCTTTGTCACTCCGTATTGAGTGTCCTACAACCCCAAGAGGCAAGCCTCTTGGTTTGGGCTGTTCCCGTTTCGCTCGCCGCTACTTAGGGAATCGCTTTTGCTTTCTTCTCCTCCGGGTACTTAGATGTTTCAGTTCCCCGGGTATGCCCTCCATACGCTATGGATTCACGTATGGATACTGCCCCATTACGGACAGTGGGTTCCCCCATTCGGAAATCTCCGGATCAACGCTTACTTACAGCTCCCCGAAGCATATCGGTGTTTGTCCCGTCCTTCATCGGCTCCTAGTGCCAAGGCATCCACCGTGCGCCCTTTCTAACTTAACTAAACACACTTTGCATTGCTTGGCTTTATCGTTTAGCTCCAAACGAGAACCGTTTGTCGCTTTTCTTACTGCCTGTTATCTAGTTTTCAAGG
>NZ_MQAD01000042.1:0-7693 GCF_001996285.1 Anoxybacillus kestanbolensis
CATACATATTGCTTCCCTACAGGCTGAGAAAACCGATGAGTTTCGCCATTTTTATACCATCTCATCCATGTCTTGATCTGCGTCTTATTTTTAATACCTAACGTCTCCATAATTTCTCGGTTGGTATACCCTGCTTGTTTCATCTCGATAGCTTTCCACTTGATCTCCTCTGGATAAGGAACTCTTGTCCCCATAAGACAAACACCTCCACAAATCGAAGTAAGTTATACATTCGATTCAGGAGGTGTTTTTTCCTTGTCCCATTTTACTGGGTCACTTCAGGGGTTCCCTAGCCGGCTTTTTATTTGCTGGAATTTAGTCGATAGCGCAATTTTCGTCCGTGCACGTTTTTCCTTTTTCCGCAAGCAATTGTAGCGATGAGGACTGCTGTTCTTCTGCCCATACTTTTTCTAATGCTTGGCGGAATACGTCGACGGGCTGAGCGCCAGAAATCGCATATTTTTGATTGAGCACGAAAAACGGTACACCGCGAACGCCGAGTTGAGCCGCTATCGCTTCTTCGTTTCGCACGTGTTCGGCATAACGTTCGCTATCAAGCACCGCTTCCGCCTCTTTCCGATCAAGCCCTGCCGCTTCAGCAAGCTCCAGTAGCACGTTGCGGTCGCTAATTCGCTTCGATTCGGTAAAATAGGCGTAAAACAGCCGCTCCACTACTTCATCAAGCTTCCCTTTTTCCTTCGCATATTGCGCGAGACGGTGGGCATCAAACGTATTGGTCGGTTTCATCGTCTCAAAACGGAACGTAAGACCAAGCGCCTCCGCTTGCTTGCCAATATCGGCGTTTGCCCGCTTCGCTTCTTCTACGGAAATACCGTATTTTTGCGCAATCATTTCGTGAATGCTAAATGGCGTTTCTTTTTTTGCATGCGGATCAAGTTCAAAACTACGGAAGACGACCTCGACATTCTCCCGATGCGGAAAAGACGCAAGCGCTTCTTCTAACCGCCGCTTGCCGATATAACAAAACGGACAAACAAAATCGGACCATACTTCAATTTTCATCGTCACACCTCGGTTTTGTCCTCCAGATCGGAGGGAATTTTCTTCCTTATTGTAACGAATATGTTTTTCTTTCTTCAAATCATCTGCTTGCCCTATCCTCACGCCATTTTTCGTCTGTAAACGCGCATTGCAGTTATATACGCAACAATGAGAATACCTAAACACCATACGAGCGGGATCTATTGGATCGCGTTGTTTCGCATACCCTCCGCCTCCTATACAATGGTAACCTTTGATAAATCAGCACCTAGGCCTTTCAAGGAAGCATAGGTGAGTTTATCCATCACGGCGCCGTCAAAGCAGATGGTTGGGATGGTGCGGTAATATTTATTGGTCAAAGTGAAACCTGGATGGAACGAAGTATTTTTGAGTGTCGCTCCTTCAAAAGATGCTTCGCGCAGTGCCGACTTGGTAAACTTGACGCCGATAAAAGTATGCCCGTCAAAGCGCATTCCTCGTAGGTCGCAATATTTGAAGTTCACACCAATAAAGATACAACGCTCAAACATCGTTTTTCTAAGGTCAAGCGTGTCGAACTTCACATCTGTTAGTTTGGTGTCTGTGAATTTTGCTCCTGTCAGTCCTGATTTACTAAAACGAGTGCGCACCAGGATTGATTGCGTGAGATTTGCATCTGTCAAATCAGTAGCATAGAACAGGCAATCGGTTAAATTCGCGCTCCTAAAGTTGGCTTCGCGCATATCACTTGCTTTAAATAAGCTTCCCGTTAGGTCGGCACCAGAAAAATCGGATCCGCGCAATGCACTCGCTACAAACTTTCCTTTATGTGCGGTCACCCCTGCAAAGTCTCCTTGAGCGATAATCTTATGCGTAAAACATCCTTAATGGTGCTTGCTTTCTAAAAATAGTTCAATATTTCACGCGGCGCAAAGTTTTTTATTTTCTTCAACTCTTCCTTACTCCACCACTTTAAATCAATAAACGTATCTTTCTCTTTTTCAGTCATATTTTCAATCGATAATATCGTGTCGGATTGAATCGTTATCTTATAATAAATCTCCCGGCTTATAAAAGAATCGCTTTTTCCTTCAATGAATACATCGATTTCAAATAGTGGTTCGTCACGAATATCAACAACAATTCCAAGCTCTTCACGTAGTTCTCTTTTCAAAGCTTCGATTGGGGTTTCCTTTCCCTTGATGCCACCTCCGGGAGTTACCCATAACACGACATTTCCTATGACATCCGTAAATTCAAATTTTTGAAGAAGAATTTCATGATATTCATTGGTGATTACTGCCCTAGCGCATTTGCGTATTCGCATCATGTTTTTCCCCTTTATTTTTGTCATGCAGTATATCTTTAAGTGATGTGCCGATATGCTTTCCGACATTGACGGCAATATTTCACTTTCTGAAATGTTGAGCGATCCTCTGGATGTAAAATTTTAAACGCCTCTAACTCTCCGTCGGTAAACGCTCTTTGATTGCGATCAACATAAAAATCTTGCAGCTTTCCACCACATTTTGGGCAATAGTCCCGTTCTCGCCGTATCACATAAATAAGTCCAAATGCACTCGTTACAACAATAAAAATAGGAACGAAAAAATTTAGAAAATTACCCATTGCTCTCAACCCTCAACTAAAATTACTACCTTTATCCTACATAAAAACTTAAAAAAACGATGTCGAATTTTGTCGTGAAAACAAAAAAAGACAGAGGGTTTCTCCACTTCTGTCTCAACTTATCGGCAACATCCAACGAGGACTATTGCCCTCGCTGTTTCTCCAAAAATTCTATTCGGTTGTGAAACGGATCAAGAAACGAGAAGCGAGCAATACCAGGAATGGCTTTTTCGTCTTTCGTCACTACTCCCTTTTCTTCCAAATAACGTCGTACTGCTTCAATATTTTCGACTTCAAACGCGGGGTGGCTTTTGCTTCGATATCCTTCGCGGTTTTCAACTCCGATATGTAGTCCAATATCGCCAACTTCATACCAAAGCCCGCCACTTGCTTTCAACGTTTCCGGTTTTTCGATTTCGCTAAAACCGAGCACTCCTGTATAAAACGCTCGCGCTTCGTCCTCTGCACCGATCGGAATGCAAATTTGCACATGATCGAGCCGTTTGATAACAATGTTCATTTGGATTCTCCTCTATTTTTAAATATTATCGTTTTTGACATTTGATCATGATAAATTTAAACGGTGGTTTGTTTTCCATGTTCTTATGCGGCTCCACCACCTCTGAATATTCTATCAGTCCATACTTTCCAAACTCTTGTTTTATGGATTCATGATCATAAAAAAACATTTTTAATCCTTCCATAATCTCGAAGTAATCTTTATCCAGTTGTTTCCCTTTTCCAAACATCGGTGCTTCTTTTGAAATAGTTGTAAAAATCATATACCCGTTTCGTTTTAACTGATTATAACAATCTTTAATAAACTTCTCTCTTTCACGCTCATTCAATAAGTGAATTAGCGCATGGCAAAATACGCCATCATAAAGTTGGTCATCAAAAGGCATGTCAGTTACTGAACCATGGAAAATAGGAAGATGAAGCCCGTGTTGCCTTGCTAACTCAATGGCTTTTTTTGAAATCTCAATACCTGTTACGTTTATTCCGTTATCGATAAAAACTTTTGCGTTTCTTCCATACCCAATACCTGGAATTAATATATTTTTCACTTTCTTTTCAAGGAAAAAGTCTTTTGCTAAGATCGCAGACTCTGAAGGTTCAAATCCCCACATCGTTTGCTTCTCAATAAAACTGGACTCCCAGAATTCTTTCGTATTCATAAATTCCCTCTTCCTTCCTTTCTACTCTCCGTCATTTGTTTCCAAACGGATCCTTTCGCTTCTTCGCCGCCTTCGATGCGTTCAATCGCCATTTTAACTTGCATGCTTACCTCAAATTCCGGGTCGTTTTCGGCCGCTTTTAATGCAGGCAAGACGGATTCATCACCATTTTCGTATAAAAACATCGCGGCACGCCAGCGAACGAGCTTGCTTGCGTCGTTTAGCGCTTCAACCATGACAGGAATGGCTTCCACGTCACCAATGTCAGACAAACAGTCACCAGCGGTACGGCGCACAGAAACGGCTGGGTCTTTTAGTGCCTCATATAAATACGGAAGCACGCTTTTGCCACCAATCATTCCTAAATACGCAGTCGCTAAGCGACGAATGGCGACTTTTTCGTCTTTTAACGCCTTTGCCAATACAGGCAAATCGGTTTCCTTCGGCTCTATCATTTGTTCCAACGCCGCATATCGTTTCGTCCAGTCTGGGTTCTCTAGCATTTGTTCTGTTACTTGAATGCTTGTTCGTTTTTGTGTTTTTGCCTGTTCGCCTTGTTTAAACATGTGCACGAGCCGTTCAAGCCGTTCGGGTGGATAAGCGGCAGACAATTCCTCAACAATATCAGCGCCGATTTCTTCAAACGTTCCGTACCGCACGCCCTTTTCGACCCATTTTCGCTCTATGACGATATTCCCCGCATGTTTTTGCGCTTCTAGCACCGCATCGACAAACGGCTTTGGCAAGCCAACACGTCTCTCTTCGTGACCGTCCGTTAACTTCACTTGCATCGGCAAGCCATACAACATTTGCACATACACTTTCACTTCGCCAAAATGATCGTTGCGTACGGGCTCATTATCTTGGAGTTCCTCCACCTGCTCGCCAAATACTTCGCGCACCTTCGTTAAAATCGGTTTCCAGTCATATTTCGCATGCCGTTCGATAGCTAAAAAATCAGCGACATGATAAATGCCTTTCACGCCTTCAATTTGCAGCAATTGCTGGATAATGGCAGGCGCATGCGCAGCTTGCGCAGGTTTATAGTTATAACTTGTGCCAAATGGAAGCTCTTCATCAAGCAACACTTTCATTGTATTTGGACTTGGCGTTGGTTCAATCGATTGAATTTTCATTTCTTTCTCTCCTATCCTCTACAAAAAATACCTCGTAACTTCATTAAAAAGGAAGAAACAAAGAAAAGCAAAAGTTTCGCTCAATAAAAAATACCACCTCCATAAATTGCAGAGATGGTTTCACATCGTCTTACACAAACACTTTTGTCAACAAAATGTGTCGTATGTCGTCATGAAGCGTTTCATACTTAGAATCGTTGAGATCTTCTTTCGTTACCCAAGCAAATTCAGAATGTTCGTCGTTTAGTGTAAGTGAAGAAATATCATCATTTTTTGGTTTGACAATATACGTGAAAACAACCCGATATATATCTTCGTCACCACTTTTGCTTTTTAAATGACGAACAAATAACTCTTCTAGCAATTCTACATCCAAATTAATTTCTTCCTTTGCTTCTCGGAACAAACCTTGGACAGGAATTTCCTCGTACTTAATTTTTCCAGCCGGAACGTTCCATACATTCGGAGCTACCTTACAATGTTCTGCTCGTTTTGTTAAAAGAACTTTCCCATCGTGCCATACAATCACTTCAACAGAAATTCGATAATTCGGATACATACATTTTCCTCCACATTATTGAAAATCAAAGACAATGACTCTTTTTTCCCTATACTCAAAACAACTCTAACTGTTCTGTTTCACCTAACCGTTCAAGTGATTTCGGATCATGATCTTGAAAATAGGCGTGATAAACAGGTTCGGTTATACGCCCACCCTTCCTAGCGTTCGACACGGTGACACTTCCCATGCTTCATACGGTACTAAACAATTACATTTCATCGCATCCTGTACTCGTGAAGCGATATGCGGTCTCGTTATATATTTTGAAATGTTTTTACTAGTTAGCAGAAAAAAATTTGCTTCCTTTATTTCCTGGGTCTGAATGTTCAAATCACCTTCTTCATACTTCCCACGAAATACAACAACTAATATATGGTCCGTAGCATTGTAATATACTCCTGTTACTCCTAGTGGTACTATTTTCAATCCTGTTTCTTCATGCACTTCCCTTACTAATGCATGATGCAAAGACTCTCCTTCTTCGACTTGTCCACCAGGAAGTTCCCATGTATCGGAACGGTAATGTGTTTTGACAAGCAATACTTCCCCATGGTCATTTACAATATAACCAGAGACAGCCACTATGTGCTTTGGTACAATCCTCATGTTCTTCTCATCCTTCAGTAAGTTGATTTTAGAGTAAATGTATCTCACTGAATTTTTTCGCACGATGCAATATATTGACATTGCGCTACAATGGCCATGTCATGATCCCATTTTCTTAACCCATAAACCATGTGATGAGTAAATGAGTATTTCTGATTAGGATTCGATAAAGATACGGTATGAATAGGAATATCGTTTGCTATATTCAGTTATGTAGTATTGATTCAGTCGACCCCTTTCCTTTCATTGGTTATAAAACCCGATTTTATTGTACAGAAAGAGAACGAAAAATGTTGTCGAATACTATCGAAAAGGATGAATAAATTTTGAGCGTGACAGGCACCGTACCTAACCGCCATATATGCACCTCGCTTTCTGTTTTGTTGCATATTTTCCGAGTAACTATTCAGCCACATCATAAAGTGAGCTGAATATTTTCTTCTTTCCTTGTCTATGATGTGAATACTGATAGACAAGGAGGTGAATCGCATGTTGACGGTACAACAAGCTGTATTTACAGTTGAGAGCTTAATCGGCAAAGTTCAACAACAAAAACAGCTCATTCATCAACTCGTTCAAGAAAATGAACATTTGCGTCACGAAAACAAACAACTACGCAAAGAAAATGAACAACTGAAGTACCGTGTTCAAGAGCTGGAAGCACGCACGAAAAAAAACAGCTCCAATAGCCATTTGCCCCCATCTTCTGACCGTTTTGCCAACACACGTTCTTCTCGTCAACCATCTGGCAACAAGCCAGGCGGACAAGAAGGACATCAAGGAACGACGCTCCGTCAAGTGGAACATCCACATCATCGTGTCGTCCACCGTGTGCATACGTGTCAAGGATGTGGGGCTTCTTTGCGTGAAGTCAAACCGTTCAAAGTCGATATCCGTCAAGTGTTTGATGTCCCTCCTGTGGCGATCGAGGTGACACAACATGAACGTGAAGTGAAATCGTGTCCACATTGTCGATGTGTTCAACAAGCCGAATTCCCATCCCATGTCACGAATCATGTGCAATACGGTCCACGGCTCACGGCGCTCGTTGTTTATTTGCATCATATCCAATTGATCCCGTACAAGCGTTTAAGTGATACAATCGAAGCGTTATATCAACACTCGATTAGTACGGGAACTCTTGCCAATATGGTGAAACGAGGACGCGAAGCGCTGGAATCAAATATGGACATCATCGAAGACGCCTTACTTGAATCCAACATCCTGCATGTCGATGAAACGAGTTTGTGCATCAATGGGAAACTCGCATGGGTGCATGTCGTGTGTACATCGAGATATACATACTTGGCTCCTCACGCTTCTCGTGGAAAAAAAGCGACCGATGATATCGGGATTCTTCCCCGATATGAAGGGACGATGATGCACGATGCGTTCGGTACATATCCGAAATACACGCATGCCACCCATGCCCTTTGTCATGCCCACCATTTGCGTGAGTTAAAAGGATTCATCGAACAAGGGTGTAAATGTCAAAATAAGAATGCACAATTTTGATTGTATAGTGATGTACAAAAATGATTTTATGGATAATTATGTTATTAAGTGGTGGATAGTAATAACTTGACATGGAGCCTCTACGG
>NZ_MQAD01000043.1:0-4316 GCF_001996285.1 Anoxybacillus kestanbolensis
TCTGAAGAATAGCTTTTATAAGTTCTTTGTTTTTTCGACATGTTCATCGGCTCCTTCCTGTCTTCTGTATGGACATCTTTTTCCCGATTTATACATGTCTACTTTTAAAGGCTCACTCCACTGCCAAAGTTTGCGGCAGTTGGTGAAAGAATAACGAAGGAAAATCCTAATGCCTCTTTTGAAGAGAAAGCAGATGCTATATCAAGAGGTCTGTTCGAAATGGTTCGCGCCTTTTTAGACGAACAACAGATACCTCGCGAAGCAGATGTTTACGAAATTATTCGTTTAGACTTAAGCGTTTGTGCTATGGGAATTGTCGATTATTTACAAAAAAGATAACATCACGAACAAGCCTTACAGGAGAGGGAACGTCTGTTTTTAAACGATTTCCCGCTTCTTGATTTTTAGAATCAGAAGCAAAAATATGTAAAAAGAGACTGAAAAAAGTTAGAATAAAGTGAAAAGTAATTTTTGTTTGGGGGTTTTACATGTTTGGTGTGCTAGCGTATTTAAAACCATATACGAAATGGATGATACTAGCATGGGGGCTTATGCTTATTGAATTAGCTATTGAGCTGTGGCATCCATTGCTGATGGCAAAAATCATTGACGACGGAATACTGCAACACGATTTTTCTGTCGTCTGGAAGTGGGGGAGCATCATGATGAGCACTTCCCTTATTGCTTTTATGGCTGGAATCGCCAACTCTTTTGTGGCTGCTTACGTTGGTCAAAATTACGGGTTTGCTTTGAGAAATCGTTTATTCGAAAAAGTTCAATCGTTTTCTTTTTCTAATTTTCATCAATTCCCGACGTCTTCTTTAATTACGCGAATGACAAACGATATCACGCAAATCCAAAACACCGTGTTTATGAGTTTGCGTATTATGCTGCGGGCGCCGCTGTTAGTGTTGTTCGGTACGGTGATGGCGCTTTATGTTCATTTTAAACTCGCGCTTATTTTAGTTTTCACGGTTCCGATTTTATTATTGTTTCTTATATGGATGATGAATAAAGGGATGGCATTATTTAAAATGGTGCAGCAAAAACTCGACCAAGTCAATGAAGTGATGCGGGAGAATTTAACGGGAATGAAACTCATTAAAGCAATGATGAGAGGGGAACATGAACAGCGGCGTTTTACAAAAGTGAATGAAGATTTGATGAACCGCACCATTCGATCATTGCAAACCATGGAACTCTCAATGCCTGTTCTGTTATTCGTTATGAACATAGCGATTATCCTTATTCTCTGGTTTGGTGATATAGACATTCAAATAGGCAGCGCAAAAGCAGGAGAGGTGGTAGCGATTGTTAACTATGCTACACGTATTACCTCGGCTTTATCGATTTTTACGTTTATTCTCATCGTTTTTTCCCGGGCCAAAGCATCGGCGCGGCGGGTCTCAGAAGTGCTGGCAGTAAACATCGATTTGTCAGATCGTGAAGAAACTAATTATGAAACAACGATCAAAGAAGGCAAAGTCATATTTGAAGATGTTCACTTCCAATACTCAAATTCTCAAGTTCCCGTTTTAAAAAATATTTCGTTTATTGCCCATCCCGGGGAAACGATTGCCATTTTAGGAGCGACCGGGTCGGGAAAATCTTCTTTATTGCAACTAATTCCGCGGTTGTATGATGTGAATAAAGGTCGGGTTTTGATTGATGGCATCGATGTTCGCGACATGAATCAGGAAATGTTGCGAAAACAAATCGGCTTTGTTCCGCAAGAAGTTTTATTGTTTTCCGGAACGGTGAAAGAAAATATCGCTTTTGGGAAAGAAGACGCTTCAATGGAAGAAATGATAGAAGCAGCGAAACATGCGCAAATTCACGAAACGATTATGAAACTGCCAAACGGATATGATACGATTGTTGGACAAAAAGGTGTGAATCTCTCCGGCGGCCAAAAGCAGCGGCTTTCCATCGCAAGAGCGCTTATACGGAAGCCGAAAATTTTGCTGCTAGATGACAGTACAAGTGCACTCGATTTAAAAACAGAGGCGGAATTATTGAAATCTTTGAAATCATATACATGTACAACGTTCATTGTGACCCAAAAGGTAAGTACGGCCATGAAAGCGGATACGATTTTACTTCTCGATGAAGGGGCTTTATTAGCCAAAGGGAATCACGAATGTTTATCGAAAAGCTGTGCTCTATATCAAAAAATTGTGCAATCACAGCTTAATAGCGAGGAGAAATACATATGTTGAGGCCGCAGCATCATTGGAAAAAAACATCGGAACAAAAAGCAAACAAATTGTTTCGAACATTAAAAAGAATAGCAACACTCCTTTCAAAGCAAAAAGGAATGTTAGCTCTTGTGCTTCTCATGGTTGTCTTCAGCTCTTTTTTAAGTCTGTTTGGCCCTTATTTCATTGGAAAAATCATTGATGAACATATCGTCGTAAAAAAGCAAGACGGGCTCATTCAGTCGCTCATGATATTAGGTGGAGTGTATCTTTTTCTCTCTCTGTCTCTTTTTCTGCAAAATTATTGGATGATTGCGATTGCTCAAAAGACGGTTTATTCGTTAAGAAAACAGCTGTTTGAAAAGTTTCATAAACTCCCAATCCGCTTTTTCGAAGAACGGCAACACGGGGAGCTCATGAGCCGAATCACAAACGATATTGAAAATGTGAGCCAAACATTAAATAGTTCCATTATTCAATTGTTCTCAAGCACTCTTACGCTTGTTGGCGCGGTTATTGTAATGGTTTCGCTAAGTCCGCTGCTGACGGTTTTGACGTTAACAATTGTTCCAATGATGTTCTTTGGCATGAAATGGATTACGAACCGTACGCGGATGTTATTTAAAGAACAGCAGCGCAATTTAGGAGAGCTCAACGGCTTCATTGAAGAATCCATTTCTGGTCAAAAAATTATCAAAATGTTTTCACAAGAAAGACAGACGATTTCTGAATTTCAACGAAAAAACGAAAAGCTCAAACAATCCGGTTTTTGGGCGCAGACGTATTCCGGTTTTATTCCAAAGTTGATGAACGTATTAAACAATATCAGCTTTGCCATCATTGCCGGGATAGGAGGAGTGCTCGCGTTAAAAGGCCTCATTTCGATTGGCGTCATCGTTATTTTCGCGGAATATTCACGACAGTTTACCCGGCCTCTTAACGATCTTGCCAACCAATTTAATATGTTGCTGTCGGCGATGGCCGGGGCGGAACGAGTTTTTGAAATTATCGATATGGAAGAGGAAGAAGACAACGAAGAGGCCATTCATTTACGAAACATAAAAGGAGAAGTGGAATTTCGCCACGTTTCGTTTTCATATGAAAAAAGACAGGAGACGATACGCGAGATTCATTTTCATGTTTCTCCTGGTGAAACGGTGGCATTAGTCGGTCCGACAGGAGCAGGAAAAACAACGATTATTAACCTTCTTTCCCGCTTTTATGACCCGGATAGCGGACAGGTGTTTATTGACGGCTACGATATCAAACATATTAAAAGAGCGAGTCTTAGACAGCATATGGCGTTCGTTTTACAAGATACGTTCCTTTTTCAAGGGACGATTCGAGAAAATATTCGTTACAGCAGGCTAGATGCCAGTGACAAAGACGTGGAAGAAGCAGCCAAATTAGCGAATGCCCATTCGTTTATTATGAAGCTTCCAAACGGGTACGATACTGTTTTAAACGAAGAAGGAAGCGGAATCAGCCAAGGGCAAAAACAGCTTTTGGAGATTGCCAGAGCGATTTTAGCCAACCCGTCCATCTTAATCTTAGACGAAGCGACAAGCAGTATTGATACAGTAACGGAGCTGAAAATACAAGAAGCGTTACAGCGGCTCATGAAAGGGAGAACAAGTTTTGTCATCGCCCATCGCTTAAATACGATTCGAAACGCTGACCAAATTATTGTGCTTCACGAAGGACGCATTGTTGAAAAAGGCACCCATCATTCATTGTTAAAAGCAAAAGGGTTTTATTACGAACTGTATCATGCTGGTACCGATCAATTTAACATTTCAAGGGGAAGATAGAAATTTTTCTGTAAAAAATGAACAAGGAAACCGCTGTTTCCATTCGTTCTCAAACGTGATGTAAAACATTTGTATGTATATACATGCACTTTAAAACGATGACTTCTGTATGAACACATTTTTTCATGGCTATACTGCTCCTAAATACTCATGTGTAAAAGGAGCGGAATTGGCATGAAACGTTTGAAAATCACAAATGATCACGGTTGGACACCTCGAACACTTCGGAAACAAGAACGGAAAATCAAAGATGCTTCTCTTCGTGTTCGGGTGACCGCTGTTCGTCTTGTCATGGAAGGTCACCTCG
>NZ_MQAD01000044.1:0-2695 GCF_001996285.1 Anoxybacillus kestanbolensis
TTTCTTTCGTAATTGTTGTGCCAAGCACGCGATTGATACGATCTAACGTAATCGTAACGACGACTTCTTTTTTTGTCAGTATCGGGGCGTGACAGGCACGCTGCACATGAATAATGCAACAGCCAGTTATCCATCGCTTACGCTATTCCGATCTTTCTTCGCCACCGCGGGGACGATCCGGATTCGACAGGGGTAGGTCGAGCTTAAGCGGCGAGCCGAGGGGGACGTCCTCGTAAAAACGTCACCTAAAGATAACTGGCAAACAAAACTACGCTTTAGCTGCCTAATTGCTGCAGCTAGCTCTTCCCGCCATCGCCCGCGTGGCGTTCGAGGGGCTCATATGAAGCGGGCTACGCCCAAATCCGCCGCCTGAGGATGAGGGAAGAGACGAACCAGGCTAGCCGCCGGGAGGCCTGTCGGTAGGCGGAACGGACGGCGAAGCGAAATATACCGACTACGCTCGTAGATGCTTAAGTGGCGATGCCTCTGGACGTGGGTTCGACTCCCACCGTCTCCATTTCCAACATCCGAACGGTTCGGATGCGAAATCGTGAAACCCTTGATGCGACCGTGTTTGCGGTCGTTTTTGCTTTTTCAAGAATCCGAAAGAAGCCAGCGAATGGGCGAAAATTTTGCGCGGATTTTGCACCGCGTTTTTACCTTGCATTGTATACCGAGTTCGACAGTGACTAAGTAAACAAAATGCCTCTCATCCCTTGAGGCCAAAGGGACGAGAGGCATTTGGGCATCCTTCCAGCGTGTATCTAGGCGCGAGGATGGATGCCTACAATCTTCGGAGGCGGCCTCAACTCTAGCGCCGCCAAGAGCTGCACTTGTCTATTCTAACCAAGGAATCGAGTCCATGTCGCCTTTTTGGTTTGGCTGTAAATTTATGTTAGCTAATTTGCTCACCTACAGATTGTTATTAAACATTGATAAAATTTGATTCTCGGTGAAAGAGCCGGCACTAAAATCCCCAAAATTAGAGACCAAATAAGCAGCTGGTGCTAAATGTCCTGCTAGAAACTTCTCTGCAACTTTGCTGAGTTGTCCCGCTTTTGCGAGTTTTGAAACTATTCCTCCTCCTATAGCACCAGTAGCAGCACCTTTAAGAAGCTCTACTGCAAACTTTTTCCCACTAAAATGTTTAAAAGCATTTCTAGTTCCATATTTTGTAACAAGCTCTGCAACATAACCTACTGCATTAATAAAAGCACCGACCAATGCCTCTGCTACGATTATAGGAATGTGCCCACTCGGATCCACATACATTACTGGATTATTTTTCGTATACACATACTGATTCAAACTTTGCGGCTCGTTTTCAACCCCATGGAACGTATCTCTTGTCAAGAATCGCCCCATATTCGCCTCATAATACCGCGCCATTAGGTAGTATAGTCCGGTTTCCTCATCGTAATAATAGCCGGCATAACGGTATGGGTTCGCCGATGCCAGCGCACCGGTTTTAAACCGGTATCATCACAGACAGCTTATATTCGATTTTCAATACTAAGCGGCCTTTTTAGATTATTTTCTAATGCTCAATAAATTATTCCTTTCATTTTAAAACATACATTAAGAGGGGCATGGGACTGTTCACACCCCATGCCTAGTAAATAATGAGCTTTTAAACAGTCTGACGCCATTACGTCGTCTTTATAATTTCTTTTGTTTAATAGACATTAGAGGGTAGCTAGCAAATCGGTAACAAAAAAGTAAAGAAAACAGACACCCATTATTATAATAATAAAACCAAATACCATATAAAAAATTTTACCGAACCATACTGGCATAAACGGCATCACATACCTAATGAACTCATCCAACCACCCGTTCCCCGCTACTACATAGCCTCCCTTACGCTGGTCTAAATCCCGTTCTTTTGAAGAATATTTTATCCCTTTATAAACATAATAACTTCCCCCTAATATTAACAACAAAATAATAAAAGACATGCCTATATAATAGTCCATATAGTCCTCCTATAAGGATTATTTTGACTGCTTTGCAATTTCATATACATACTGTGTTATGACCCCGTTTACTTCCTTTTTTAAATCTTTAAAACTAAATTTTTCTCCATTGAGTAGCGCTGAAAGCACATAACTCTTAACTGCTTTCCCAAGATCATATGACAGTCTTACAAATAAGTTATATTGTGTTTTGCTAAAGTGATATGATGTTGGTAACTCATAAAGTGCTACAAGAGCCCCGGTCCTTCCTAACTTCACAAGGTAACTCCAATTGTTTTTAGCATACTTAAACGTTTTCTTAAAACTAAAATTGTAATCAATCAGTTTTTGAGCAAGATGTCCAGCAACAGCCGATAAAGCCCCTTTAGCCATTTCCCATGCAACATATCTAATAGCCGATACTAAAACTGCCTGTGCAACATACCCACTCGGATCCACATACATTACTGGATTATTTTTCGTATACACATACTGATTCAAACTTTGCGGCTCGTTTTCAACCCCATGGAACGTATCTCTTGTCAAGAATCGCCCCATATTCGCCTCATAATACCGCGCCATTAGGTAGTATAGCCCGGTTTCCTCATCGTAATAATACCCGGCATAACGGTATGGGTTCGCCGATGCCAGCGCACCGGTTTTGGACAGAATGTTACCCCATGCGTCATACTCGTATTGGGCGACGACATTTCCGCTTGCATCCGTCAATGCAACGACAT
>NZ_MQAD01000045.1:0-2056 GCF_001996285.1 Anoxybacillus kestanbolensis
AGAAAAAATTTGGGGTAACTCCTCAAATATATGATCACCCAACCGCCATGACCAAAGGCGGAGTAACTTACTATTATCATGTCAACGGTCACGGTGATGTCACGGCATTAACCGATGCAAATGGTAATGTTGTGGCACAGTATCAGTATGATGCTTGGGGAAATATTATTTCGCAAACAGGCACGATGGCTTCGTCTAACCCATATCGTTATGCTGGTTATCGTTATGATGAAGAAACTGGATTATACTATCTCATGGCACGTTATTATGATGCGAACATTGGTCGGTTTATTACAAGGGATACGTTCCATGGGTTTGAGGATGATCCGCAGAGTTTGAATCAATATGCTTATGCTAATAATAACCCTGTAGTGAATATAGATCCTGATGGGCAATTTGCCATGCTCATTCCTGCAGCTTATGCTGCGGCAGTGGCAGTTTTAGGCACTGCGTTAGTTTATTATGCAATTAAGGCACTTGATGCTGTGGGAGAATTAATTGATCAAAGTTTTGCTAGAGTAAAAACAAAACCGAACTATAGATCTAAATATGAGTTACATCATATAGTCGCACAAAAGGCCAAAAAAGCACAACCAGCTCGTAATGTATTGAGCAAGGTCGGTCTCAATGTAAATAATCCTCAAAACTTAATTAGCATTAAAACAGGGCTGCATAGAAGATTGCATACAAATAAATACTATGAAACAATTAATAACATCATGAATTATGCCTATAATAAAAAGTACAGTTATAAAACAAACAGAAAAAGAGTAATTGCAGCTCTTGATGCAATTAAAGTATGGTTAAAAACAAAGAGTTTCTTTTCACCGTTCTAATGGTGAAACTAGGTTGATTTTTCAGAATGGGCCGATTATAGCCTATTAGCATAACCATGCAAATGAGATTAACGTAGAGCCACTGCAGGTATGACTATAGAAAAGAAAAACGTCAGTAGACAAAATCCATCATACCCGTTACTCCATGTTAATCTCTATATTCTTAACCATTTAGAAGTTAAAGATTATACCTAAATCAAAACTTAAACTATTAGTGTCCTCGGTTAAGGAGGGATCAAAACATGTTTCAAATGAATCTAATAAAAAAACTAAAAACTTCTTACCGTATAAGACTGTCAGGAGATAATCAATTTTTATGTCATAATATGGATAGTAAGACGATTGTTTATGATTTAACGACTTGGGAAAAAATTATTGAATTAAACAAACCTAATTATCCAAGTGATATGAGGTTCTCTGAAAACAATAAATATTTATTAATTAAAAGCACTACAGGTACTATATATGTTTATAACACTGCGAACTTCCAGTTGGTAAAAAAGATCCAATCGAAAAAATCTTTTAAGTTGGTTGAAGGAGATACTAATTTTACCCAAGATAATTTAATGATTCTTTCTGTTCTAGAAACCAATGATGGGCAACAAATTGGAACTATTAACATTCATTCAGGGGAATACACGATACTCACAGAATTTAAAAACGCCATTACACTTATTTACTATAATCAATTCCTCAAAAATAGAAATTATCATTTATTTACATTAAGTTATGTAAATAACGAAACGGGTTATAGAGAGAATAAAATTGTTAAAGTTAAGGAACCAATTAACAAGCAGTCAATTGAGTTAAAAAGTCACCCGGAAATTTTAATTTGGGACTCTGTCATTTTCGACTCCATTCATGACGTCTACATCTTGGTAAACGGTTATGAAATAATCTTAGTAGACTCAGACTTTAAAAAGATTTTGAAGAGAGGACACATCATTGACAATGATTCTCCTATGGAACACATTGGATATTTCCAATACCTTCATCAATCAAATGATGGTAGGTTTATTGTAGTGACTTATAATGAAAGTGTAATTATCTTGAGATATGAGGATTTAAAAACCATATTAATTGAAAAAATTCCATATGCTTGTTTTGCTGAATTTAGTAACGATGACCAATATTTACTTGTTGGTACTTGGGAGAACGGGTACGTTTTAGAGAACAACTTACTAGAATATTTTTAGAATTGGTATCTGTACATGTCCTCT
>NZ_MQAD01000046.1:0-1621 GCF_001996285.1 Anoxybacillus kestanbolensis
CGGCATGACGATAAAGCGCGTTAATAAAAAACCGGCAATTGTCGTGATCGTTAGCCGAATAATTGTTTCCGGCGGAAGTGGATATTAGGTTATCAATTTTATTAAAATCATAGAATAATGATAAAGATTTTAATAAAATTGTTTATCCGTCCACGTCGTTTAAGCGACATGTACTCGGATTGGGTGTAACCCCACACCCGCTATCCCATTGGCGAACGCCTTTGGGAATACTTTTCTCATGATGTTGTATGCCCCGTTGACATCTGCGTTAATCAGTATTCCATTTTCAGATTGAAACAGTCCTCGCTTGATGCGCGTTCCTTTGTATTGCTTTTGCTTTTTGATTTCTTCCATGTCTAAAAAACTGCATTTCGATGTATAGCTTTCTTCTGTCACGATGACACGAATCCCATGCTGTGCTGCTTTGTACTGCAACTGATGAAGAAACGTTTGATACGGGATGTGAACGAACGCTTGATTTGTGCGCTTTCCGAGATGGACTTCACGCTTCCAATCTTTATTCATCCCCACCACAATCGTATCGCAGTCTAAAGACAGCGCATGTTTGATGACAAAGACACTCGCTTGGTGCATAAAGTTTTCCACGATGCGGTTTCGTTTTTCTGTCATTTTGCTCATTCGTTTTGTCCAATCGAGTCCATTCATCTGTTTCGCTACTTTGCGGTAGTGGCTCATTTGTTTGTTATAGTATTGATTGGCGGATTTTAGACCTTTACCATTGATGACGATCGGTTGTTTGCCCACATTGTTCACAATGGTTGCGAAGTTATCTAATCCCAAATCAATACTGATATATCTGTTGTTATCTTGTTTTTGTGTTGGAATAGGGATTTTGTAAACGACTTCGACGATGATATGGCGGTGTTTCGGAACGAATCGGACTTGTTGTAGCTTCCCTTTCATGTTTGTCTTTAACCGAAACCCTTGAAAACAGGCAGGAAACGTGATTTGTTCATCGACGACTTTGCATGATTGATTCGTTAGCACAAGTACATATCGTCCGTCTTTTTTGAGATATTTGGGCGGTTTCGGTCTGCCTGTATATTTGTCTTTGTTTTTTGCCCAATCTTTCATCGACTTAAAAAATGATTGCCAATTTTGATGCAACATTCTTAACGTTTGTTGAGCACATTGAGCCATTGGCATCGCTCGATAGTCTGTATCCATCCCTTCTGTTTTCAGCAGCTTGTCTAGCTTGTTGTAAGAAAGATACGTGCCGTGTTGGAAAAACGTTTGCCTCACTTGATAGTTGGCGAAGTTGTACAAATTTTTTGACCGAAAACAATACTCATCGATCATCGGATAATACGGATGAGTGGCGAAAATCATATGCCTTTCCACTCGATTCGCCATCATGATCGTTGTTCACCTCGCTTTCTCTTTTACTATACATGTTCATAAGAGAACCATGCAATAAGATGTAAAGATAATCACGAAAGAAGTGGGATCTCAAATATATTTTATCAAAATTTTTAATATATTTTTACGATTGGATGAAAAAACAGAACCATATAACGCAACGACAAAAAATGCAGAAATGTGGTACGATAAAAAAGAACAACGTCGAAAAAGGATGGGAGAACATGCAAGAGTTAAAACT
>NZ_MQAD01000047.1:0-1643 GCF_001996285.1 Anoxybacillus kestanbolensis
TATAAAATGCTTCGATTGTTACATGAATAAAAGGATGTCCGCCATGGACATCCTTTCAGACTGTTGACAAAATGGTTGTAAGACAGTTGTTTTACAACCATTTTGTTCCATTTTGATATTTGTTTTCCTTGATGAACCGACGAAAATAACGACATACATAGGTGAAAAAGAGGAGAGGTGCCCATTCTCCATAGGTAGTTTGCTAATTTCTTTAAATTCATCGCAGCACAAACAAGCATCGCCTGCATCTGGTTTCTTTCCAATCCACGGTAATTTGTCCAGCGCAGACCATGCTTCTCTTTCAAATCTGCAAAATTTCGTTCGATTGTCTCTTTTCTTCGTTCATACAATTCCCGATGCTCCGGCACATATCGTAAGTGCTCGGCTTCTTCGTAGTAATCTTGCCAAACATGGCGTGTGACCACTTTTGTATGGCTTTTGCTTTCTGTGCATCTTTCTAGATAAGGACACGTCTTGCACACAGATGGATTGGATTTATATTCCCGATAACCTTCCCGATTCGTTGTTGAATAAGATAACACTTGGTTATTTGGACAAAGGTAACAATCAAAATGTTCGTCATATGCAAATTCAGATTTCCGAAAGAACCCATCTTTCGTTTTTGGACGAGTGTATGGCCAAATCGGATCAATCCCTTGTTCTAATAGGTATTTCGCAATGGCTGGCGTCTTGTATCCTGCATCGATGCATACGTCTTTCGGGCGCTGCTTCACTTCCTGTTTGACACGTTCAAACAGTTCGAAAAAGGCTTGACTATCATGCACGTTTGCCGCTGTGACATAGGATTGAAGGATCCAGCCATGGCGATCACAAGCCGTATGATAGGAGTAAGCAAATACTCGTTCGCGTTCATTTTTCACAAACATCCCACTCTCGGGATCTGTCTTACTGATCTTCACTTCTCGTTTTTTTTTTTATCTGTTTCTGGCGGTAATGGAGATTTTCCATGTGCGGTGCGGTCTCGTTCAATCTCTTTTTCCAGTTCCTCTTGATATGCTTTCGCTTCGACTTCTGCCACTTCGGTGTTGAATTTTCTTTTGTTTGCACTCGCCTTTACATGGGTAGAGTCAACAAATACGACACTTGGATCCACCAGCCCGTGTTGAAAGGCTTCTTCGAGGATTCTTGAAAAAATTTTTTGAAAGACGTCTGTACCTGCAAAACGTCGTGCGTAGTTTTTGCTTGGTGTCGAATGATGTGGGACAGGATCATGAAGACTCAATCCTAAAAACCATCGATAGGCTACGTTTGTTCGAATTTGTTCCACCGTTTCACGCATCGAACGAATGCCGAAGATATAACGGATCAAGTACATTTTGAACAACACAACCGGATCAATACTTGGTCGTCCATGGTCGGGTGAGTATAGGTCTTTGACGATGTCGTAAATAAAAGAGAAGTCAATCGCTTTTTCTAGCTTACGCACAAGGTGATCCTCAGGAACAAGGTCATCAATCTTTACCGTTGTTTCCACATATCTACGATCTTCTTGATGACGTTGAAGCATCCGATTTCCCCCTCCTATACCCTTATACCTATATATTAAAACAGCTTGTCGACTTTGTCGACAAGCTGAGAGGCTGACTATGCGTCAGCTTCTTTTTTTATTTATGTCGTGTCGG
>NZ_MQAD01000048.1:0-1663 GCF_001996285.1 Anoxybacillus kestanbolensis
ATTTTACTGCATGTATTTTGAATTCTTTATCAAAACGTCTTGTCATTATAGACACTCCTCATCATTGATAGATTTACTGTACATTTCTCTATTCGTTGTGTCTATAATCTAGACTAACATCAAACTTTTTACTTTCTTTCCTAAATACCACGCTCCATAGACCCCGACAACAGCAGCAGTACCAATTAACATTACTTGTCCAACACCAGGAACAAAATAAAGCCCTACAGCATACGCAAACTTCCCATCCGGATCGATCATCATCACCGGATTGTTGTTCGCATACGTATATCCGTTTTGCGTGAGAATGTCATCCGCATCCCCTGGGTCTGGGTCTAAAGATAGGAACACGCCATGCGTTGGATGATAGTATCGGGCAATTAAGTAATAGAGCCCCGTTTCGTTGTCATATTGATATCCCGCATATCGGTATGGGTTTTCATCCGCCAAGGCACCGGATTGAGAGAGAATATTCCCCCATGCATCATATTGATAACGGGCAACGATGTTTCCTTGTTCATCCGTCAGGGCGATGACATCGCCATGCGCGTTATAGTGGTAGAAGTACGTGGCACCACCTTTTTTCATCGCCAACAGCTGGCCGTTTTCTCCGTATATATATGATCTTACCACATTTCCATCCGCATCGGTTTCATACAGAACGTTGAGGCTGTCGCCTTGATAATGGTAATTCGTAATGACGTCATTGACATCCTTTTGGATGTGCCGACTGTCTTCACTGTACAAAAAAAGTTATCCCTTAAATCATGGGATAACCCTAAAAAAGCTAAATACATTATTTCTGATTTTGTTTCTCGTAGTATGAATTAATAAGCATCTCCACTATATTACTACTACCAACCAAGCCAATGGGATTTTTTATTTTTTCCCCTTCCTCTTTAGAAATAGGCTCTAATTCTGTTATTGGTGTATTCGCATCCCCTCGACTAACAAAATATTCCTTGCCATTGTAAAACACAAAATCCGGTAACTCATATTCTTCAGGGTTGAATTTCCCTTTAGACAATTTCCCAATAATTTTCCATTCTTTATTAACGATTCCATATATTCCACTGTTAATAGTATATAGAACAGAAAGTTTTTCAAATTGATTACTAAAGTTTTTTATATCTAATATTTCATTAGTGAAGATATCGAAATATTGTATATAGATGTCATCCTTTAATCCTTTTCCTTTTACTACTAAACCATAAGAATATTTTTCAATTTCTTTAAGCGGGATTGCGAATACAATACCTGGTTCAATATTAGGCGTCTTTCTTTTCTTTTTCAATTTAAAATTTACATCGACGATTTCCATTTCCCCTAATTGTTCATTAATATTTGAATCAAGTTGTAAAGCCTCCAAGATTAATGCTTCCAATTCAGCTACCGTTGGCATTCTTTCTAAATCTTCTTGATAAATTTTTTTGATTTCTAAGAGCGTATCACTTAATAAATCGATTGCATCATCACTTAAAACAACTGTTTCATTGTTCTTTATGGTTTCCCAGAATGACATAGTATCACCAACCATATCTTCTTATTACTTCTTTATAAATACTTCTATATACATCCAAATTGGCATTTGATTCACACAGCACACCCCATGCGGCGTAACACCTCATCTGGATGTTGTAAGACGTACTGTTCAAAGCGAGTA